>NZ_DCLI01000056.1:0-207721 GCF_002320975.1 Clostridium sp. UBA1652 | reverse complement strand
AGGTTTTCTAGACAATAAAAACACCACTACCTTTATTAAGTAGTGATGTTAAATTTAGTTAATCTCAAAACTAGTCAAAAACTCATATAGAGACTTGCTTATATCTATATTCATACGATCTGCAAGTACAATAATCCACCATATACATTCACTTAGTTTATGTTTTAATTCTTCAACTTCATCTCCAGATACAGGCCATCTTTTTTCATTAGCCATAGTTAATCTGCCAACGAGACCTGCATCAGTTAAAAAGGCTAATGCATCTTCTTCTACGCTCCACTTACTTCCGTGATATTGTTTCTCTAACTCATGGTAGTTATCCCTTATCTTTATTGACCGTTTTATTATTTCATTTAAGTTTAACTCATTATTGTGCATTTTATTTGTATCCTCCTGAATGCTTACTTAATTTGTTTTTATAGTAATGATATCTTTATAACATTTGTTTAGCCGAAGTGACTGTAATTTCTAAAACCCTTGTTAAAAATGAAAACTTATCTTTCATCATTTCATATTCAAATCCTGAGTCAAAAAATCTTGCAGTACCTTCTACTACAAAACCAGTACCTTGATAATTATCAAATCCTACAACATTTTTACTGCCTAAAGCCATTTTTATTTTATTATTAATATTTATATTTTCTTCAGTCTTATGCATTAAACCAGCTGGAATAAGAATTCTTTCATCTTCTACTACCACTAGATAAGAGTTCCACTCATTCACAATATGAGGTTCACCCTTTCCCCATGTTACAATAGTGACTATGCCTTCATGTTTCAAAACCTCATAAAATTTTTCAGACAACATTTTGTTAGTGTGCATACTATCTCGCCCCTTTCCTGTGACATATTCATATAATATCACTATCAATATGACAACATCCTGTCATATTAAAGACTTCATTATTAGATACACAATAAATTTAAGTCATTTTTTTAAGGAATATGTCTTGTTAAACCAAAAAAGGATAGAAGCTGAAATTTTCAATCTTCTATCCTTAATTCATTATTTTAATACTTATTTTTATTAAATATGTCTTTTTCAACAATTTTCATTACAGTCTCATCTTTAAAAAACACTGGATATTTCATTCCATAGTTACCCCAGACTAGACAAGGGTATTTAGTAAAATAGAAAGTGCTAAAAAGTATTTCTTTAGCTGTGAGTTTTAGCAATATTTCAAGTAATCTTGGAGTAAGGCGAATAAAAAGATCATCTTTAGTTAAATTTAGTGAATCTATTAATACAATTTCATCTTCACTTAACGAAGCTTTTACTCTAATCTTAGCTTCTTCATCTATTCTTCCATAATAAAAATCACCATAAGAATTTTCAAGACCATTTGCTTGTACTAGCTTTCTGATAGTATTATTTACCACCTCTTCAGTACCTTCAATAGTGGTATTAGGATATTTATTAAAACCATCCATTATATTATCTAAGTAGATGGAATTTTGCTTTTTTAATTCTTCTAAGTTTATTTTAATAACATCCATGATAAATATCCTTTCTGAATTATACTCATAATATTAAGGAATCACGTATAATAACTACTCAATGAGTCATTTATATTATAAACAAGTTTCTTATCCGAGTAACCTAAAAGTTAGAATTAATCGTATATAACGTTTTTTCCTTCATCGCTTAATTTCTTTAATGATGAAAGCATATGATTTATTTCTTCATCAGAATGTCTCTCCCATGAACCTAACTCAGCAACTATTTTCAACGGAGATTTAGATCTGTAAGAACGTGTTGGATTTCCTGGAAATCTTTTATTAGTTAAATTTGGGTCATTTTCAAATTCACCTAATGGTTCTACAATATAAATTCTTTCTTTTAATTTAGAAGTTGCTAATTCAGCTCCCCATTTAGCAGCATTTAATGTTCCAGTAAAGTAAATATAGTTAGATTTTTTATTCTGGTAATTTGATAAGTGCTGTGGTTCTAATAAATCTCCAATTTTTAGTTCTGCTTTAGTACCATGAAAAAAAGGACCGTTATCTAAAATATCTTTTTTGTCATCCATACTGACACACTCCTTTTATTAAGATTCTAATAACTACAGACAAATAAATTAACTTGAATGTAGTGCATATCCTTCCCCATTTTTTGTATTACACCAATGAAGTAATTCTCTATGTGTTCATATGATACACCCACTATACCTAAATTATAAGCCTATAATTTAATTTTTTTATATGGTATAATTAAGATGGGCAAGAAAATTTGCACTACTTTTCACTAAAGAATGGGACTATTTAAAAACAGTACTCCTCTTATTTTCCTACCTTAAAATCTACGATATTATCTAAAGCTAAGTTCTTCTATATTTTAATTAATGTCCTTTAACAAGCCTTCAAACCATTTAACATTTACTAAATGATGAGACAAAGAATTCTCTAACATTTTACCAAAATAAGTATTTCTTATTTCATCATTTTTAAGAGATTGTTCTAATGCAGAAACTTTCTTTTTGGTTTGGTCTATTTGTGTTTTTATTAATTTTTTTAGATCCTCACTATTGTACTCATTAGCAAATAACATTGCTGCATAAAAAGTGAGATTTATATAATCAGTCTTTGAGCCATATTTAAGCATCAAATTTTCAAATTCTTTTTCACCAAGCTCCGTGATGATATAATTATTAGTTTCTCTAGTGTTGTCTGATTGGTCAACTTGTTTAATATATTTTTTTTCTTCCAACTGTTGAAGATTATAATAAAATGATCCTTTAGTGAAATTTACTATGTACTTATAGTGTCTCTCTTCCATTAAGGCCAACAATTCATATCCATAAGAGCCTGGGTTTTGCTTTAATAACCCTAATATAAGTAATGGTATCAATAGAATACCTCCTTTATGTTCGCAAACAATATTTAACTATTAGTAATTTGCATTATTTGAGATTCAAATTCCTCATATGATATTTTTCCAAGTGCTAAATCCATACTTTGTTTATATATCTTTTCTGTTTTTGTATGTTCTCTAGTGTAACTAAGATCAATTAGTTCATTTTCATTACTTAATGGCTCTAATACATGTTGCTTATTATTAAAGGCTTCAAAATATCGTAAACCAAATTTTCTTTGAGAAACTGCATCTATATGAATACCATCTGGATTTGATGTTAAACCTGATGCTGTGACAAAATAGCAATTATCTTGTTCAAAAGCAAATTTTTTCAACTCTTCATTAATTAAGTTATATTCAGTACACCCTTTTCCAAATCCTACTTTTCCTAAAAAGTCCCCTAATCCACCAATAATAAGAGGGATATCTGGAGCATTTAACTCTTTTCTAATGGCATTAACAATTACAAGCAATTTTTCATAATAAACTTTGTAGTTACCACCTAGACTATCGCTCTCTCCTTGATGCCATAGAATTCCTGTTAGCTCACTATTTTGCATAGCAAATTTAGCTTCAGCTATTGCATGTTTAAAAAGTGCTTCATCTACACCCCATTCATTTAATGTGCTTCCACCTTCAGCACATGGAATTAACCCAATAATATCTTCTTGACTTTGACGACTCCATGCATCTGCAAATGAAGCTGCTAGAGATATTCCTGAAACAGGTCTATCAAAATTTATTGGTTCAGCCATCATCTGCCATCTACCATTACGAAGCATTTGTATTCTTTCATTATAAATTGGGGTTACTTCATGAAGAAACCCTCTTCCAGCCATATTCGATTGTCCTATCATTAAAAATGATTTAATCATTTTTTTCATCCTTTCTTTTCTTTAAATAAATTAGTCTAATTAGACTAACCACACTTACATATTATAGTCTAATTAGACTATATGTCAATTATATCTTTTTACCAATTAAAAAACACCACTACTTTGAATTAAGTAATGGTGTTTAAAAAAAATTCTGAAATATATTTATTTTAGTTAAATGAATTTTATATTGGTCAACTTTTCGGATAACTCCCAAAGCTTTGAAGATACTAAGGTATCATTTGCCTGTTCGGGAACTTTTGATAAAGTAGGATACCCTCTCATCTCATTTAACTTAGATGGACCATAGTAAGCACCACTTTTTGCTTCTTTAGCAGTTGCTGCATAAAGTGATGGCCAAGCACCATGAGCTGCGGGTTGAAATAAAATAGGTCCAAATAAACGACGTACTATTCCAGCAGGACTATTTTTTCCAGATCCATTTGGAATTAATTCTGTTCTTGAAATACCTGGATGAACTGACATGCTACGAATCCCCCAACCAGCTTCATCACTTCTACGTTGCAGTTCAAATGCAAACATAAGGCATGCAAGCTTTGATTGAGCATAGACATCCATAGGCACGTACTTTTGTTCAGCTTGAAAATCATTAAAATCTATCTTACCTGAACGATTAGCAAGACTACTTAAGGTAATTACTCTTGGATCTTTTCCATTCTTTAAAAGTGGAAGTAATTCTGCCGTTAATGCAAAGTGTGAAAGATAATTTGTACCCATCTGAAGTTCAAAGTTATCTTTAGTAATTAATCTCTTAGGTGGAGTCATTACTGCTGCATTGTTTATTAAAACATCTAAACTTTTACGTTCTTGTCTCATCTTTTTTCCAAATAATTTTATAGATGAAAGACTAGCAAGATCAAGTTTTTCGAATTTAATATTTCCTGATGGAGCTATTTTTTTAATCTTTCTGATTGATTCTTCGCCTTTATCTTTATTTCTACCAGCCATTATAACTTCTGCTCCTGCTTTAGTTAGTTCTAATGCTGTTTCATATCCAATTCCACCTGTTCCTGTAACAACAACTGAACGACCTTTTTGTGATGTTATATCATCTGATGTCCAATTTCTTTTCATATTTTCTCCCATAAAAACAACTCCTTATAAGTTCATAATTTATAATCATATAGATATTTCTTAGTTTTCCTTTAAATAAATGGTATCACTTAGATATTTATCGAAGTCAAGTACATCTTTTATTTAATTTTACTCCATAGAATTTTAAATAATAAAACACCTTATAAACCCAGTTATCATAATAATGTGTCTATGAAAGACATGATTTAAATACATAAATTTTTAAACTAACATACTTATATTAAATGCCTAAAAATAGATAAATCACTTAGAGTTATATCTAAGTGATTTACGAAATTTTATTCATGTGTGGTAATATACTTTTTCTTGTTCTCATTCATAAATTTAAGTGCATCATAACCATTCTCTGGATTATCTATATATGAATCGTAAAAAGCTATTTTTAAATCAACAATATTCAAATTTTTTTTCATATCGTCTATCTGTCTAAGTATTTCTTTACGGTGATTAATCATTATCTGCTTTCGTGCTGGAGCAGTTTCTTCTCCCTGCATACATAATTCTATATATTCTTTGATTTCCTTAACTTGCATTCCTGTATTTTTTAGGCAACATATCAGCTTTATTAAATCAAGATCAACTTCATTAAACTGACGGTTTCCAGTGCTATTTCGTGTAACAAAAGGAAGAAGTCCCTCTTTATCATAAAATCGTATTGTGTGAACAGAAATATCACAAATCTTTGCAACTTCATTAATGGTATACATAGATAAAATCTCCTTATATATATGAATCTTTACTATTAATTTTTTTGAAAATCTACTCCAAGTCTTGAATATTCATCTTTTCTAGTTCAGAGTTCTTTTTTATTTTATCTCTACATACGGCATATATTCCAAGAAATATAGCTGTTGGAATGTTATATAAAAGTAGAATAATTACAGATGTAAATATTAGTGATGGAATATTCATAATAGAACTAGTGGAGCTACTATCAATAACTTGTTTTGCAATAACTACACCATTTTCGTCAATTGTATTGACAGTTTCCTTAGTAAAAGATGAGAATGCAGCTATATTAAATACTCCTAATAAAGAAAATATAAAAAAGATAGCCGGAATTATTAACCCAAACCATTTATTTTTCATTTTTGAAAGGCGAATTTGAAGGTATATTAGACCTACTATAAAAAGAACAAAAACTAAAAATTTCATCTACTTGCACTCCTTTTTTGATTTTTTATATTCAGAAATTAGAATTTTTGCAGTATCAAAGTCAATCTTATCATTTACAGCTAGTCTTTTTATAAGTGATATATATGGCTCATTTGAATTTTCTTCACTTATTCGGATTTTTTGAATAAGTTTATCTAATCTTAACCTAACTGTTGGGTAAGTTACAGAATATTGCTTAGCTACCTCTTTTAATGACCCTGAGGATAACAGGAATTTTTTTATAAAAGCAATATCTTCATCTTCCAAATTTACTATCCATTCTGGTAATGCTTCATTTGCCATTATATCCCTCCTTTAATAATATTAAGTATAACATTTAATATTATTAAAGTAAATAATGATATTAATCTTTAATAATATTAAAAATCAACTATGTCTTAATCCATTTCACTAATTTTATCTTCAATCAATGATTTGGAAATGTGCATTGTTTGGATTATCTTCTTAAGACGCTTGTAATGAGAGCTGTCCTCTGTAAATTTTAACTGTGCCTTTTCACATTTGCTAATAATTGAAGATATTGGAGGTAAAGCTTCTATAAACTCTTTTTTTGTATATTTGTCTATAATATTTTCTTCCATTATTAATGATTTTGATATATATAATGATTTTATTCTGTTTTTAAGGAGGGTGTGTTGAGAGGTACCCTCTGCAAATTTTGGCTGCATTTTTTCACAATTACTGATGGTTGAAGATATAACCTGCATAGCTTCTTTTAATTCTTCACCTGTATATTTTTTCATAAATTTTCACCTCAAATTCTTGTCTTTTTTAGCATTCTGATTATAGCATATAACTAAAACCTTGGTACGATGGTGGAGTGTTCATTTATATTTTTATTCTAATAGATGTCGTATGTAATCAAATGGTTTGTTATTTGCTAACTTATTATTCTCAACATCTCACACTCACCTTTTAGTTAGTATCTAACTTAATTGTTCGTACTCTCTTTTTTACGTTTTTTGTTATATAATTAAGATAATAAAAATAAAAGGAGGCTGTTTTTATGAAAGAAAAAATAGAAGTATTGGATTATGCAAAAGAAATTTTACAAGCTACAAAAAAAGGCGTGCTATTAACTACAAAAACAGATGAAAAAGTAAATTCTATGGTAATATCCTGGGGAACACTTGGTATAGAATGGGCAAAACCAATCTTCACAGTTTTTGTTAGAGAAAATAGATTTACAAAACACCAATTAGATAAAAATCCTGAATTTACAATTAATATTCCTATTGGAGAATTTGATAAAAAAATTATTGCAGTATGTGGAACAAAGTCTGGTCATGTTATAGATAAAGTAAAGGAATTAGGTTTGACTCTAGAAGATTCTGAATTGATTTCTGTTCCTGCCATAAAAGAATTTCCTTTGACATTGGAATGTAAAGTGATCTATAAACAAGAACAAGACCCAAAAGAAATAACTGAAGAAAATAACTTAAAGTTTTACCCGCAAGATGTGGATAGTACTTTCCATAGTGCTAACAAGGATTATCATACTGCTTATTATGGTGAAATTGTTAATGCATATATTATTAAATAGAAAAAGAGGAATTAAGTTCCTCTTCTAAGCTAAATTCCATATCCAGTTTTCATTATGGTTAATTACTAATCACTCATATATTCATTGGCTTGCTAATATTTCTTTATAATCCTCAATATATCATTGCCATATTTATTAACCTTTACTTCTCCAAACCCTGCTATTGCAAGTAGCTCTTTTTCGTTTCTAGGCATCTTGGAAATTAAATCATTTAGTTGATTATTATTATAAATAAAATAAGGTTTAACTTTTTCTTCACGACTCTTATCTAATCGATAAGCTTTTAATTCCTTGAAAATATCTGTTTCTTCTATTTGAACTTGATTTACTTGGAGGGTGCTTTTCTCCACTATTGGAGATGATATTTCTTCTAATTTCTTTGGTGTAGATCTATATTGTTCATATTTTCTAGTATAATCTTTTTCCATATCCTTATGTAATTTTAAGTAGGATTGAGCCCAAGTTAACATTCTCTCATCAGAATCAGCCACTTCTTTAGAGTTTTCATACATTTCTTTTATATAGTTAACCAATTGATCCGCACGGATAACTTTCTCTTTTACATCTTTCTTTGCATATCTTGCATTAAGTACAGTCTTAGGATTGGCTAAAACTACTACTGACTTATTAAAATCTCCAAAATATCTTCCTAACATATATTTAGTTAATATATTGCTATTATTGTCTGTTTTAATTTTTTTCATTAATTCTAGATGTCTTTGATTTTGTGTTATAGGCGAATAAATCCCCTCTTTTTTCTTTTTAGAACCAAACTCGATAGTACGAATAAAGTCACCAGAACTATTAATTTCAATATTTCCATAAAGATTCTTACATTCTATGACAAAGCAAATCTTCTTTGTAAATACAAGATAATCTATCTGAGCACTCAATTCTCCATCCTCAAGATAAATGTCATGTAAAATATACATGGGCATATGACTATTTTTTAATTCAAATTCAATATTTTTTTCTCCTGCAATTCCATATTCAAGGTACTTTATATCTTGTCTTATTACACTTTGCCCTTCTGCATTAAGTAAAGGTTCCAATGCCTGTAGCTTTTCTAATTGTACTTGGGCATCACTGCTCTCTTTAAGAAAAACAGGTTCTTTCATTCTGTTAAATAACCCCATCCCATTACCACCTCACGTATGATATAAACGAGTTATATCATTTATTTTTCTTTTTGGTTTGAGCGTATATTCATTGTTGTATCTGCAACTTTATGCTGAAAAAAATGTTAAACCAAAGTTTTTTTGTTTTGCTTTTAACAATATTTAAATTATAGGTGTTTTAAGTACATTTAAGGCATGATGTATATGAACTTTCATTAATAAATATCAAATAACTATATCTCTTTTCTTTTAACAAATAGAGAGCAGATCCTTTCAGGCACTAAAAGTTCTTTATGAAAAATATTATGCTTAGGTTGATTAAACTCTCTAATAACTATAAAGTCATCAATTTCAATTTCTCCTGAATACTTACCGTATATATCTTTTATAAGACTCTTATCACTAGGATCTAATTTGCTTGAAATTTCTTCGTCCTTTATCATCAGATTGTATAGATATTTTGAAGATTTTAGATAATCATTTACATTTTTTTCACCTTCATTACTTGCATATATGGAATAGACTACTATCGTGGCATTATTTTTTTGGATTATTTCATTTATACTTACCCATTTTCCTAAAACATAAATTTGAATATGCTTGTCATCTTGTTTTGATTTATGGCTTAAATAATAATTTAATGTACATTTTGTCGCTCCAGCTCTTTGAATCACATCAAAAACAAAACAAACTTCTTTGATTAATTCACCGTTAATTGTGTAATATCCTGAATCATTTTTCTCTACAATAGGATCGAATAAGTCAACTTTATCTCTATGAGTACTACTATTTATATACTCATAATTTATATACTTAAATGTACTTTGAGATCTACTTCTATCTTTTAATACATATAATACACCTTTTTTATCAATATCTAAAAATTGAGATTTAGATATTATTGAATAATCAACAATATCATGCTTTTTTATTAGTCTAAACCAATTGAAAAATTTACTTTTATCGAAATTAAAGAGCAGTAAATGATTTGCAAGTCTATATCTTACAATTGAATCAAATGTTGCTTTAGGGTGAATTTTACTCCAAGCTTTAACATGCATTTTCATATATGAGAATAATTCAGAAATATGTACTTCTGATATTAATTCAAGCAATTCTTCAGATAACATAGATTTATTTATATCCCTTATTTTATGTAGAATCCTAGAATAGTTCTCAATATCTTCACCAACATACAATACTTTCTCCTCATCATTAATACATGCTGAAAATTCACCTTTTATTTGTTCTTTTTCATCATCACAAATCTTTTTATAAAAAGTGATGTCTTGTCCGGTATCTGTGCGAATTATTTTCTTTTCTCCACTAAAAAAATCTTCTTCGTAAATGCATTTTATAATATTTTCTTTAGTTATATAATCACTAAAATCTAATATATTAATAATTTCTTCGTCTAGTTGGTATGGAATAAAATATTCTCCTTCATATTCCTTTTGTAAAAATTTATTTTTATCTTCTACATAAGCTAATTGTTCAGTATAAATCTTTAAAAAATTATTAAAGCTTTTTTCTTTATCTGTACATTCTGTTAGCCAATTTTTCAAAAGTGTATTAAAACGGAGTTCTGAGTTTTCTAAATCAAGTTTTTGAAGATTTACCATTTCAATTTTCTGTAATGAAAAAAGAATTCCTAAATTAATATAATCAATTCCATCTCCTACTATTTTATTTAATGAGAATGAGTTGAAACAAGGCATTATATTATCAAAAGATGGGATAACATCATTATCTCTATAAATGCTATATTTATCTTCATTGCTAAATGGGTTTATTGGCATTATTTTGCCATTACTTACTATTAATGAATCTTTAATTAGTATGTTATAATATCTCTCATTAATGACGATTTTAAGTATTTCAAATATACGTTCAAAGTTATTGCTTTTTTTAAATTCCTCAAAAATATCAACTGATACCAATGAATTTAGATCATATTCAATGTAATATGCTATAGCTTCTTTATTATGATTTTTTTCGGTTTTTATTTCACTAATATTTAAATACTCTTTACCAATTAGTTTAAAATATTCGATTTTTATATTTCTTATAAGAACTTTTTTTCTATTAGGATTATATAAAATCAACACTCCATTTTTTTCATAGTTTCTGATCCAATCTTTACCGCCTATTCTTATGGAATATTCTAATAAATAAGATGCAAAAGTTAGCTCTGAATCATCTATAATACTTTTAATACAATCAAATTCTTCAGTATACTCATTACTGTTAAATATTTGTAGCGCTAACATTAGTGTTTGTAAGATTTTAATATAATTTAGTTCATCTAACAAGTTATCACATTTAATTACATCAAATAGCAAATTGCTAATGGGGAAAATAGTAATATCTTTAGATTTTATTTTGAACAGTATTCTTATTTGTTCTAAGTTTTCAAGTAAATTTAGAAATTCGCTTTTTATACTTTCTTTTGGTAGTTCAATAATATTGTTTGAATTTTTTGAATATATCCTCTGTAAAAAATAAATGGTCTTCAATTCACTAATACTTTGATTTTCAACAGACATAGTTCCAATATTATCAAAAGCGTCTATAATATTTTTTTCCGTTTCAGGTGAACAATTATCTTGATTTAATCTGCTTACACTACGGTAAAATAAAATTCCTAATTCCTCTTGATTATCTGCTATATCTCTAGCTAATAAGCTAGAGATAAATTGTAATATTTCATTAACTAAATTCTCATTACTTATATTTATTAAGTCAATACGTTTTACATAGGTATTTATTTTATCCTTCATAACTAATATCTCCCAAATAATTTTTTAGTGCCTCTATAATTCCTTTATCTTCTTCATCTTTAACAGTTTCAATTTTGATATTTGACAAAAATAAATCCTTAATTAAAAGTATTAATTCTTTACTAATATTTTTGTTCTTTATGCATATATATAAATTACTTATAGCATTTTTAAAATTTATAGAATCTATTGGAATTAGCTTAAACTTACCCGAAACTAAGCATTTTACTAATAATGCTGGATGATTATAAACATATAAATAAAATTTACTGAAAATACTACCTCTACCAAATTCACAAGAAAATATTTTATCTGCATATTTTTGGAAATAGAATATTTTAGCTCTTTCATCTACATTCTTAGAAAATATATAGTTTGCATCAGAAATGTCAAAGTTAGATTTTTGTTCAAGATATCTTGACATCTTCTCATAAACATCCTGTTCCCTCAGTAAATAAGAATACTCCGACGTTTGTAGATCATACTGAAATTTGCCTTTTCTTAGAATCTCATCTTTTTGATTTTGTGTTAATGAACCAATATCTCCATATCCTTTACTTTTTTCTTCATTGAATTCTAGTCCATAGTCATTAAAAGTATTTTTTAAATCACAAAATAAGTTGTTATAAATATTATTATCATAGAAAATAATAATGTCATCAACATATCTATATATAATAATGTCATGTATACTATATTTACTAGATTTAAATAACTTCTCTAATATTATACCTAAATAAAACTCAGCGATAATTCTTGCATAAGCAGGACCTTGGGGAACTCCTTTACGTTGACCAGTTATTTTTTTCATCAAATTTTCATTATAGTTAATAAGTGTCTCAATTATTCTTTTACATTTAATATTCAGAGAGTTTTCTAACCCTTTATAAATACCTAAAAAATCTATACTATCATAGAAATGTCTAACATCAATTGTAATTACAGATAGATCGTTAAACATATCAAGTTCTAAATATTTTCTTATTTGTTCGATATAATTACCCCAGGAAGAAAACCAATAAAAAAATATGTCCTCACTAGAAAGATAATTGGGATTATAACTAAATGAATTAAAGTTACATTTTAATTCATAAAATAAATTTAAACTTAAATGTGTTGTTAATATTCTATCATGGGCACCTAGTGATATCATTATTCTTTCCTTACCACAATCTTCTTTTCTAATAAATTTATAGTATTTATTAATTTTAATTTCACTTACTTTACCTTCGTAAATATCATTAATTATTTCCTCAATTTTATAATTGTCAAATTGAGTCATATGTATGATATCATTGTAAACTGAAACCACTGGTACTTCGTCATTATCAAATAAATATTTTTTTTCTTTTTCTTTTGTGACTGATACATCATTTAATAAAACTTTTTCATTATAACTTACATCATCTAAATCATAATCCAATCCAATTTTTCTTAATAAGTATTGGAGACCATTTTCTTCTGGATTCAAATTCTCCTCTATGTCTATATTATATAAATGATACAGATAATCAAATGTTGCAGGATAATATTTATGTCCATATTCTTGTATTTTTTTGCGAGTTTCGCTCTCAGAATAATTAGGACTATATTTAAATAAATCAAGTAGGATCTCTTCATTTTTTTCTAATTTACCTAATGTCCCTAACATTACAAACCAATCTTTTGAAATAGCATTACCTTCAGTTATTCTTTCTAAAATCTGCCTATACACATTAGTTTGTGAAAGAATGTTAATTATTTCTTCAACTGAACATTGTAAATGAGTGTTTAATTTCACTCTTTTAAATGGGACTCTAATATCTAAATCATCTAACTCTAGATTATCTAGAAGTTTGTTGGTATCATTTAATTGTATTTTTTTTAATATATCATATTGATTTGTTAAAAAATTATCTGTTTTTTCAATCCATCTAAAATCGCCTTCAAAAAAAAATGAACGTTCACCTTTTGTATGAACGGATAAAGGTAATTTTACTTGTTTCCCTAATTTATTTCCTTTACTACTTGCAGTAGCTGGAAACTCATCTAACCCATATAATTCCTTATCATAATCCAAATGTGATTCTATTTCAATTTTTTTAATCAGCTTATACGCTGTTTCCTTCTTTATAAATTTATCCAACAATATCCATATATGAATTCCTCTTCTTCCTGAAAACTCTGTAGCAAAATATATTTCCTTTTTATTCAAATAATTTATTAATGGCAAAACGCATTGTTGGAACAAATTTTCAATATTAGGATTTTCTTTATCTTTACAATCAAAATCAAAACATAACCATTTTAAGTATGGACTTTTATATAATTGCTGGTAACATCCGATCGCTCCATTTTTATCAAGCATTGTTACAATTTCATTTTCAGTAACACGAAAATATTTTGTGTAATAATTTCCATCATTTTGCATCACAGCAATTGCGTATCTATTAATTAAAAATAACGAATATAACTTTTTTGCTATTTCCTGAATCATTTTTACCTCCTCGATTAATCTATATTGTAAATATATAAGTTATTATAATTATTCTCTGGCTTAAAATTACTTTTTTGGGTAACGCTATAATAATAATTTTACTATATTCAATTAAAAGTTACTATTATATTTTAACTATACTTGTCTATGTTATAATTATTTTAGCAATATTTGTACAATACTCTGAACATATTTTACAGCTAGTTTCTATAAAGTTAATATAAATGAATCTTCACAAATTAATAAAGTAAGTGTTTATCACATCAGTGATAAACTAATTGTATAACAATTTCAGTAGTTGTATTAAAAATTAAAACATGTTTGATACTACTTTTTAAAATAGAATTTAGAATATATGAAAAGCCTCTATGTATTGACTACATTATTTCATTTACAGAATATCTAACCTCAATCTCATCACTCTCGAAATACGTGTCATCACCATCAGAGAGTACCCAATTCACACTAACCTTTCCAGGTTGGAAATAACCATTCTGTTTTTTGTAATCTGTGTAGGTTACATACCATGGAACTAGTGAGCTGCCTTTCCCGTTTTCATACATATATCTATCATTAGTATCAAAACGTATAATAGTCCCCTTTTTGTCAAAGGTAAATCTTCCTTTAGCTGAAACCCCTTTCCATGAAATGTTGCCTTCAAGAGTGTGATCATCAACTACTGTCCATGACACATATTTCTGTAAAAACAAAGATGGCATATATACAGCATCTGCAAGTGCTGTAATCAACTGACCTTGATCCATCTCGGCTCCAGTAGATTGGAAAAGCTGAAACTGTTTTGCAAGTACACCAGTCATAGAGCCAAAGCCATCTAATATACTATCTTTAGCCTGTAATGGAATTCCTGCTATTCTTCCTGTCAAGAAAGCATGTCGGTCAGGTCTATTTATAAAATTAACCTGCATAAATTTAATCTTAATTGGTTCTTTCCCAGCAGACATACGAAATTTTGTGTTGTGGAAATATATTAACATATTAGTCATTAAGGGCTTTTCAATATACCCTCCGTTAATAATGTGCTTACGAAGAAGATCTGGAAGTTTAGCTATAGAATTTTCTGTAAAAATACTTTCACTGTTATTTTGTTTAGATGCTTCAGTCAAAGATTTATTTACATCTTCAAGATAATGTTTCCAGAGTTTTCCTCCAGGCATTGACATATACACCATTATAATTGCAGCTGCAATTAAAACTAATATTATCCAAAGCATATATTTCACCTCATTTATAAAATTCCGATAAATCTAGCTCATTCTTATCGTCAGTTATTTTGAATGTACCAGAATGACCGCCAAATAAATCTATAAAAGTTATATACCCATTATCATATATAGTTAATCCAATCTTTATTTCATTATCCTCATATATACCTAAATCATAAACTTCATCACTTTTCTCCATCTTATCTTTATACTTTTTGACCTTTAAGTTAGAAAGAGAATCTAATATATCGGATATTTTATCATTATCTTTAATAACTACTTCCGAGAAGTCAGATAAACGGCTTATTTTTATTTTTGTGACCTCAGAATCTAAGTATTTATCCAGCGCCTTGTCCTTAAAAAGTCCTTGGTTTACATAGCTACTTATTACTATATAGAGGGTAATTATAAATAGTGAACTTATAGATATTATTTTTAGCCTTTTGAAATTTTTCATAATAGCTCCTTTTACTTAAAACTTCTCAACTATTTTATGGTAATTATATCATATTTAGTATAAATTGTAATTTGTAATCTTGTCTAATTTATATCTAGTTTTTTTAGACCTCATTTTCAAACAAGGGTTCTATATACTCTATTATAAGTTTTATCCTATCTTTAGTTTTTTCAGTAGGAAGAGATGCTATAGAAATAACTAGTTTTTTCTTTTCATTTATATAAATAACGTTACCTCCATCCCCAACAGCTGCATAGCTATGTTCATTATTATCTATAATCCACCAAAGATATCCATAAGATAGTTTGTCCCACCTACTATGTTCTATTGTACTTTCATCTACCCACCATTTAGGCACAATTTTTTTGCCATTCCATAGTCCTTTATCTAGATATAATTGCCCTATCTTGGACATATCCATAGGAGTTAGTGTAAGACCCCAAGCTGCTGTGTTTATGCCTTGTGGGTCAGTAGCCCATCCACTGATATTTTTATCTTGAAAAAAAGATATATGCTCTTCTTTACTTCCTAATCTAATATTTTGCTTAACATTAATTTCTAGTGGAGTGAATAGATTTTCTTTTGCAAAATCAAAAACTGATTGTCCAGTTGCTTTTACTAAAATACCTGATAGAATATGAGTTCCTATTATGGCTGAATAGGTAAATTCTTGTGAGGGTTCTTTACCTCCTAATAAATCAAGTGCAGCTTCTATCCAGTTGTCACTTTGAAAAAACTTCTCATAGGGCTCTTTTTTATATTTATAGGGAGCTGTCATAGTGAGCATATGTCTAATTGTGATATTCTGTATAGCTTTTTCTCCTTCTAGAATTTTATAATAAGGGAAAAAATCCAATACTTTTTTATCTAAACTTTTTATATGTTTCTTCTCTAAGGCAATACCAATTAATGCAGAAAAAATGCTTTTTGTAACTGATGCTATATGCACTGGATTAGAGGCAGTATATTTATTAAAGTAGTTTTCATATAATAGTTTACCGTTTTTTTGTACAACAATGCCTGCAATATTCTTATAGTTATTATTTATTATCCTTTCAAATTCTATCTTTTTTCTCTGGTTCATAGAAGATACCTCCCTGTCTTGGAATTATGATTGTCTATAAGACTATTGGGGGTACCCTTTGCAATGATTTCTCCGCCTTTGTCTCCTCCTTCTGGACCAAGTTCAATTATATAATCACAGCTTTTCAAAACTTCTACATTGTGTTCAATTACAATAACTGAATTACCGCCTGCAACTAGCTTATCTAATAGTTTTAATAGCAAAGCTGTATCATATAGGCTAAGCCCAGTGGTTGGTTCATCAAGCACATAGAGAATATTACCTTTTAACTGACGTCCAAGTTCTTTTGCAAGTTTCACTCTCTGTGCCTCACCACCACTTAAAGAAGAGGAAGGTTGACCAAGAGTCAAATACCCCATTCCAATTTGATTCAATATATTTAGTGGCTTTAGGATGCTTTTATGTTCAGTAAATAAGGAAATTGCATCTGTAATACTCATATCTAAAACTTCTGCTATGTTTTTACCTTTATAATATATAGAAAGACTTTCTTCATTAAAACGTTTGCCTTTACAAGTTTTACAAATCTTATCTACTGAAAAATCAGAGGTTAGAAATATTTTTTCGTAGCCGATACCTCCACAATCTTCACATGCACCCTTAGAATTAAAAGAAAAATGTCCAGAACTCATGTTTTTGACTTTTGCCTCAGGTAGTTTTGAGAAGATTTCTCGTATTTTATCCCATATACCAATATAAGAAGCTGGTGTTGAGTTTATATTTCTTCCTATGGGATCTTGAGATATCTTTACAAACCCACTAATCCTATCTGCTCCTTTTATATTATCTTTATGTGAATATTTTTTGAAACTAATAAGGCGTTTTAAAAGGGTTTCCTCTATTAAAGAACTTTTTCCACTTCCGGATAATCCTGATATTCCAACCATAACATGAAGTGGAAATGTTACTGTTAAGTCTTTTAAATAATTGGTATTGACATGTTCTAATATAATGGAATCTTCTTTAGGGAATAGAGTTTTTCTTGTAGTTCGTTTTGGTATTAAGAGCTTCTTAAAGAAATATTGACTTAGAAGGGTGTTCTCTGTTTTGTAATCTTCATAATTTCCTTGAAAAACCACGCTTCCTCCTTCTACTCCTGCTTTAGGACCAATCTCTATAATGTGATCCCCATAACTTAAAATATCTTTATCATGCTCAACTACTATTACAGTGTTTCCAATGTCTCTTAGTTTTTTTAGGGCTTCAATCATACTCTCTTTCTCTGATGGATGTAAGCCAGCCATTGGTTCGTCAAATATATAGATAAGAGAATCCAGATTAGATTCGAGATGAAGGTGAAGATAAATTCGCTGTAGTTCCCCACCACTTAATGAAGGGATATCTCTATAAAGAGTTAGATGGCCTAAACGAAACTTAATTAAATACTCCAACTTTTTGATAACATCTTTTAAAACCTTGTTGCCAAACTGAGATAGCTCTTCTTTAGGTATTTCATTTAAGAAGTTTAAAAGAGATAATATGGTCATATTTCCTAGTTCCCCAATTGTTTTTCCATGAAGAAAAAAACTTCTGCCTTCTTTGCTAATTCTCTCTCCACGGCATTCTTGGCATATACACCTTTTATAGACTTCTTCCACATCTTCCCCTTTTTCGTAGGAATTTCTTAGTATACGTTCTAAACAATAACTTTGTTTACCATTTTCATAAGTTCCATAAATAACTTCTCCTTGAATGTCTTCAGGAAGTTTAAAGAAAGGAGTCTCAAAATACATGCCGTATTTATTCTTAAGAATTCGTAAAAATCCACTTGTTACCTTTAGGTTTTCATACACGTCTAAAAGTGATGTTTTTTTATCAGGAATTAGAGCTTCTAAATTAATATCATAATAAAAACCTCTTCCCTGGCAGCTAATACACATTCCATCAGCAGTTGTATAGAGAAATAAGCTTGGAGATAGATGTTCATTATTTTTATCGTAAGCTTTTCCATCACTTGCATAAATTAAAGCTAGCTGATTCAAAATTCTAGTTTTAGAACCAACTGTAGATCGGATGTTGCTCTGCCTAATACTATTTTGACGTACTGCAACAGTTGGTCCAATACCTTCTATGCTCTGAAACTTGTCGTCATTATCAAGCCCAGATAAAATGCCTATGGAGTTTAAATACTGATTTTTGCCTTCTTCAAAAAGGATATCGAATGCTAGACTAGATTTACCAGAACCACTAATGCCCGTGATTATTACTAGCTTTTGTTTAGGAATTGTTAGATTGAAATTTTTTAGATTATGAATTTTTGCACCTTTGATCTTGATTTCTTTCATATGCTCACCTCAAAATTGATTTTAAGCATGTTAGAAATGAATGGGCTCAATGGGGACGTAGATGTCAACTTTATGGATATGTTTTTCATTCTCATAGGGATTATTTAGATAAACTTCAAAGGGATAAGAATTTCTTGGAACATAACCATTGCCTGAAAGCCATTCTTGATACATGTAATTCCAGGCACCACTATATTGTTCCTGCTGCATTTCAAAATGCCCAACTGCATATAGACCACCTTCTAAATTCATTTTCCCTAGAATACCGTATTCCTTAACCTTAATACTTTCTTTAACTGTAAGGCATATACTTGTGCGAAACTGACTCTCTTCTCCAAATTCAGGATTGTCATGATACATAGCAAGTACTAAACTATTATCATCTAAAACACAATTTTGCTCCTTTGCTTGAACAAGTAGTCTTTTAATAAGCCCTGCATATTCTTTTTCTAATGTCTCATAAGTTCCTGTATGCCTCACATAAATTACTTGTTTTTCCTCTAAGTCCAATATTCTAACATCTACAGGCATAGTCAATAGATTATCTACCCACTCACTCCTTGCTGTATTCTTATTGTACTCAGACAATAAAAAAGAATCTTTGCAATTCTTGCTATATTCCTTGCGGTACTCTCTTGGGCTTACACCATAATAATTTTTAAAAGCTCTTGAAAATACAGCTGAATCAGTAAACCCAAGTTCATATGAGATGTCGGTCATGTTTTTATCTTTCCTGTGTGCAAGTAAAAAAAGCGAACTCTCCATGCGTAGTCTATTCACGTAATGTGCAAGTGGCTCATGTAAAACACCTTGAAATATCCTGCTAAAATGATATTTAGAAAAGCCAGCAACATTTGAAAGCTCCTCAATAGACAATGACTTTCCTAGATTATTTTCAATGTAATCCTGAACTTTATGAATTCTTCTTATATATTCATCTTTACACTTTTGATAAGACATCTGCCTACCTCCTGTTTCTATTATTCCAAGTATAACAGAAAAATTTTTTATTGACGAATGATCCTAAAAATCAACACTTCTCTCAAACAATATTATAGGAGCACATAATATCTATAAGCCCTTTACATTTATAAATTATTAGTATTAAAATAAAAACATATAAATAATTAGGAGGTAAACCTATGGCAAAACTATATTACAATGGACATGGTAGCTTTAGACTTATAACATCCCAAAATACTGTGGTATATATTGATCCTTATGCTGGAGAAGGATACGAAGAGCCTGCTGATATAATATTAGTAACCCATCAGCATGGAGATCACAATCAAATAGATAAACCCACTAAAAAATCTGAATATCAAATAATCATGAACTCAGATTCACTTATAAATGGAGAATATAAAGAGTTTAAGATAAAAGATATAGACATTAAGGCTGTGCCAGCCTACAACAAAAATCATTCTAAGGAAGAATGTGTTGGTTATCTTGTTAAAACTGATGGAGTTCTTATTTATTTTTCAGGAGATACTTCAAAAATAGTAGAGATGGACGATCTTAAATCCTTAAATATTGATTATGCTTTTTTTCCTTGTGATGGAGTTTATAACATGGATGAAGTTGAAGCCGCTGAATGTGCAAAGATTGTTTCTGCAAGACATTCTATTCCGGTACACTTAAAACCTGGGGCTCTTTATGACAAAGAAAAAGCAAATAACTTTAAAGTTGAAGGTAAGCTTTTAATAGAACCAGGAGAAGAAATACACACCTCTATTCTGTAGAAGCCGAACAGAGGCTTCATTAAATTCATGAATCGCGATATTCTGTAGAAGCTGACTAGAGGCTTCTTTAACTTCATTTTTACTCTAGGAATATAGGAATATGAGAACTTAAAAACTTAAGAATTTTTGTTCTTATATTCCGAACAATATAAGAAGTTAAGAAGTTATATTCTTATATTCCTAAGAACCTAAGAATATAAGAAGTTTTATTCCTTACCTAAATTATTTTTATGGGTAAAACAAAGACTGCAACAAACCTTTAAGTTTATAGCAGCCTTTTGATTTTAAATTATCTTATTCTTAATTCCTCGAGCTCATCATTTAGCATCTTTTCAACTGCATATGCAAACCCTTCTTCTTCATTGCTTTTAGTCATATATTTGCAGACTTTCTTAATCTGCTCCATAGAATTTTCCATGGCAACAGTAGCTCCAAAGTCCATTGATAACATAGAATAATCATTCATGCTATCTCCTAAAACCATAACTTCATCCATATTATATCCAAGTATCTCTATGTACTCCTTTAGTGCTATTCCTTTTTGAGCATTTATATGTGTAAGCTCTAGGTTAGATGCAAATGAGGAAGCAGAAGCAATTCCATTAACATCTGAAAGGGCTTTATCTATTTCTAAAATAATAGATTCATCTTGAGAAAAAATAAATATCTTATATATAGAAATATTATCTTTCCTTAAATCCTCTACTGAACTAATACATTTTACGTGAGCTAGTCTTTGTTTAAATTCTGGAAGTGATTCAATATCATCTTGACTTCCGTCATAAAAAAAGTGGCGTGCCTCTAAAATTAAGCTTTCTTTCACTTCTTCTTCAGATCCAATTGCATAGTCATATTGATCTGAACAAAATCTTGCTGTTACTGGAAAATCTTTAATTCTATCTAAAATATCTTCGAAGCTAGAATGATCCATTGGAACCTGTTTTAAAACTTTTGACTCTTGATCTCTTACCTCTGCACCACTAGCTACTATATAGTCGCATTTTAAATTATGCTTTTCCAAGGTGCTCATTGTCCCTTTATAATGTCTACCTGTAGAAATAATAAATCTTATATCCTTTTTATATAACTTTTGTATCGCTTCAAGCGAAGCTTCTGAAACTTCATGCTTTTCATTTAATAGAGTTCCATCCATATCTGTTACTACTACTTTAATCATAAAAAAATACCTCTTAATTATATTAATCTCCATTTGAATTTCTATAAACAGTATAGCATAATATTCAACTTTACATAAATAAGCTCTTTAAATTCTATAAAAAAGATTATATACTTAATAATAGAAATAATAATTTACCAATAAATAGAAATTAAAATTAAGGAGTTTATATATGAGAAAAAAAGATGTCCTTGAATTAAAAAAGCGTTTTAAAAAAGATTACTGTACTTTCACTAAGATGTGCGGATGTTATGTTAATGGAGAAAAAAATGTTCTCTTAAAATTCAGAGAAACCTTTCTAAACCTAGAGGAAGATGAATATTTTAAGTTTTTAGAAATAGCAAAAAAAGTTTTGTCTGGAACTGTAGGCAATAATATTCTAGAGCTTAATTTCCCAATCAATGAGGAGTTTGTAAATGAAAAACAAATCTCCCTTATGAGGCTTAAAAATAGTAAACTAAAGGATGATAATATTTTAGATGAATTTTATGACTCTATTATAGACAATTATGATTACACTGGGAATTTTCTAATCCTTATATTCCATGATGCTTATGATGTTATAACTAAAACTAAAGATAACATAAAGATTGATGAGTCAGAAGAAGTTTATGAGTATGTTTTATGTGCAATATGTCCTGTATCTCTGTCAGAGCCTGGACTTAGATATTTTGAAGAAGAAAATAAGATTAAAGCACGTATTAGAGATTGGGTGGTTGAAGCCCCTACTAATGGTTTTGTTTTCCCTGCTTTTATTGAACGTAGTACTGATGTTAATTCCATTATGTATTATACAAAAAACCCTAAAGAAACTCATCCAGAGTTAATGGAACATGCTTTAGGATGTTATAAAAAGCAAACTGCAACCATACAAAAAGAAGCTTTTCAATCTATCATTAAAGATTCCTTACTTGTTGATGAAGATGAGGCTGATAAAATATTTATGGAAGTGCAAGAGAATTTAAACACAATGATTGAGGAATATAATGCAACTTATGAAGATGTGGATCCAGAGCCTATAACATTAAATAAAAAAGACGTTCAAAACCTTCTAATTGAAAGCGGAATTCCAGAAGAAGTTACTATTAAGATTGAAAAATCTTATGAGGAAAGTTTTGGTGAGGATCTTCCTCTTGCTGAAAGTCTTATAGACTCAAAAGCACTTAAAGTAAAGGCTCAACTTAATAAAGAAGAAAGTTTAAAGAAACAGGTACAAGTTCTTCAAAATAAGCTTGAACTTGCTAAGCAGGAAGTTGCCTTAGATAAGGATACCCCTCTATCTACAGAGAGCGATGAAGAAACTGTGACCTTAGAAGAAGCTTCAGCAACAGGTTCCAAAGATGAAGAAAATACCTTTAAATACGATGTTATACTTCAAGTAAAACCTGAAAAGATACCCCAAATTAAATCTCAGATAATTGATGGACAAAAGTGCATAGTTATTCCTATAAATGAAAATGAACAAACTAAAGTAAATGGACAAGATGATTTAATCTAGTTTTGGAATAGAAAAACAGCAGTCTTTTTAATCAAGGCTGCTGTTTTTTACATTTAATTATTTATTTTGTTTAAAATATCTTTTATAAGGCTTAGATTTTCAGTAAGTCCATTTAATGCTAAAACAGCCTGCCCTATTTTATCATCACCTTTTACTAACTTATTTTTAAGAAAAACAGCTTTAATTTCAGCATAACGTTTTTTCTCTTCTGCGTTTATACATCCAACAAGCTCTTTCCACTTAAGCATATTAGCTTCAGCGCCTGTAGTTAAGGTTTGCGAATCATTTTCATAACTTGCAAGTATTCTATGGAATAACTCATCATCATTCATTGCAGGAATAATCTTTTCTGCTATCTTATTCATATTTCTATAAGAACCTTGCAGCTTAAATGCTGGCTCATTTCTATATTCTTCAGCTTGTGCTGCTGAATATATATATTCAAGGTTAACCTTTAATACGATATCTCTTACTTTAAATAATTTATGAATAAGACTTACATATTCATTCATTTCTTCAACAGAATAGTTGCCTTCTAAAGACACATTTTCTCTTGGTTCTCCCTTAGCCATTTCAACAAATCCATACAAGTCTTTTGAGTTATTATTACTTAACTTAGATAAAATAGGGTTTGAAGTTAATGCATTTTCTATATAACTTAGCTTAAATGCTTCTTCATTTTCCATAAGCATATCTCCAAGATTATATACATCTGCTCTATTTGAAAGCATATCAGGAATTTTAAACTTCTCTCCACTTTCAGTATATGGATTACCTGCCATTACTACAGCTACCTTTTTACCTCTTAGATTATAAGTTTCGCTAACTCCATTGTATACACATTCAATTTTTCTTTGTCCATCACATAAAGAAATAAACCTTTGTAAAAACTCTGGATTACAATGTTGGATATCATCTACATAGATCATTACATTGTTACCCATCTTTAATGCAATATTAAGTTTCTTAAGTTCTTCTCTAGCCCCACTATTATTAGCTTTATCAGGATCTAAGGAAGTCACTTCATGTCCTAAACTAGGACCATTTATTTTAACTAAAATAAGCCCAAGTCTATTTGCAACATACTCCATTAAAGTAGTTTTACCATAACCTGGTGGAGATAATAGTAATAGTAGACCCATTAAATCTGTCCTTTTATTGTCTCCTGAAGCGCCAATTTGTTTAGCTAGGTTATCACCTATTAAAGGAAGATAAACCTTGTCAATTAATTGATTTCTAACAAAAGAAGTTAAAACATCAGGTTTATAATCATCTAAATGAATTTTTGCTTTGAAGTCTTTTATAAGGTTCTTTTTAATTTCTTGAAACTCAATAAAATCAATAACTTCTTTAGATTTAAACCCATTTAACTTATCCATAAAGCTCATATAGGATAAAATATAATCTCCATTATTAATTACAGAGTGAGTCCCTATAAGTCCTGATATTTTCACCTTTGAATCTAAATAAATCACTCGGCCAAGTTCAGGCTTGTTTTCTATTAATAATACAATAACCTCTTTTAGCACTCCATTTAGCTCGTCACTATTTAATGATTCAAATATTGATAAATTTATATCTTCTTTATTTTTATCATTTAAAACTTCGTCTCTATAGGCTATTATACATTCATTTATTAAATAATAAAGACCTTCTAGATCACTCTTGCTGCTTTCTATTGATGATAAAAATTCATTTAAAACATTCTTATCTCTTAAGGATTTAATAAACCCATCATATATATTCTTGGCTTCTTTACTTATTATGAACTCTTCCCCTTTCATTATTTCAAGGCAAAGATATTCTGAAGCTTCATATATGTCTTTTTCTGAAAATAAGGTTATAAGATTGTTTTGTGCTTCCATTTTTCCTACTAAATAGGGAATATATTTTTCTAAATTTGGTGATGAATTAAAATATAGGTTAACCTTAGATAGTTCTTTTAAGCGTTTCCTTAATGTTTCTTTTACCTTTTTATCAGCTAGAAAGTTCCAATACAATCTAGCCAAAGCTCTAGCTTCACATTTATATATTAATAAATCAATTTTTTCATGTAATTCTAATAGTGTTTTTAAGATTTTTGAGGCATCTATATCATGTACACCTTTTGTATATCCCTCTTGATATCTAGGCTCCATAAATTTTTGTACTATTTCAATCAGCTGTGCTTCTGATTTAGTTTCTAGCTTTTTGATAGATTCAAATCTCTTAGCTTTAGCTTCTTCAAATAGTAAATAAGCTAGATACTCTCCTCTATAAACCTGGTCGTTTTCTGACACTACACTTTGATTAAAGACATAATTGTATTTTTCAATAGAAGATAAATTGATTTTCTCCCAGAAATCTGTACCAGTAATATGATAAAATAGTGCATCATCCTTTTGAACTATGGATAAATCAATAGATTTAGTGTTAATTGAAAAATTGTGTCTTCCAAGTTTAATTACATTTTCACCATTAATATAAAGTTCTTGTTTATCCTTTAGCTGGCGAATAGCATCTTCCTTTGTCTTTTTAAGTCTTGATGTTATTTCATCAGCTTTTACTGAGTCTCCAAGATCATTCAGGTTTGAGATTACATCTCTTACCCTTTCAACCATAATATCAGTAGCAAAATATCCATTAATTTCAGAAACACTTTGGAAACTTTTCAATCTACTACTGAGTCCATTTAAAATACGTTCTGCAGAATCAAAAAGACCAATTATTCTTTTGTTTATCTTATCTAATATAGCTTGTTTTTTACTTTCAAAGGCATTGTAAATCTCTTCTCTTTTTTCACTTAATTGTAGTATATAATCATTGAACTCGGAAAACTTTCCTTCTAGTTCTTGAATCATAATCATAACTTTATTTAAGTATTCATCACACTTTTCTACAGTATCAGAAATATCTAAATAGTTTACTACAGATTGACTTAAAAGCTTTATTTGAGAATGAAATTGAGAAGTCATTTCATTTTTTGTAAGCTCTTCAATTTTATTATTTAGTCTTGCCTTACCATTATTAATAAGAGAAAACAATGAAGATATCTTCTCTATTATTTCTGTTGTCATTGTTGGGTCTTCTATTTTAAAATTACTAATAATATCTATAAGAAGCTCTAAATCACTTGAAACTCCATTCATTTTCCCTTCAAGTTCTCTACCCTCTTTAGACTTAGTTACCTTAACTATCTCACCTTGTAGCTCTTTAACTTTTTTATCATAAGGTAATAACCCTTCAGGTGCTAATAAAAACTCAACACATTTTGTAGAGAATTCATCATACTTTTCTTTAACATCCTTATCAAGAGAATTTACTATATTAAGGTCTGTGTATCTTAATTCTTTAAGTGTGGCTATTTTCCCTCTAGTATTTCTGATTTCAGCTAAGGCTTTTACATATTCATCAATATTATCGAAGGTTCCATACTTAATATTCTTTAACAATTCTTCTGTTGATTTTTGAGTATCTTCTATCTGCTTTTTAGTAGATGCCTTAATTCTTAATACTTTTTCATATTCACCAATAGCAAAGGTTGCAGATTCTTTTAAGGCTAAAAGAACTTCTTTTAAATTGAAGGTCTCTTCTTTATCTAACCAGAAGTAGGAGTCAATTATCCTTTCGCATTCTTTTACTATATCTTCATAAATACTTTGATAGCCATCTTTTTTATCAACAAGTTTACATACTGAGTTACAATCAGCCATGGCATTAACAATATCTTTATTCCCTATTTTATAGACAATAGAGTCCTTATCTCCTTGGCTTACGTAGTTTTTTCCTACATAAGGGGTTTGCCATAGTTGTAGCATGTGATTTTTTCTTGGTTCACTTTCCTGTCTTGCTACTATCATTTCTCCATTATTAAAATGAGAATAACCACTACAAATTATAGGAACATCAATTTTTTGCTCGATTATGTTATAAGAGTAAATTTGATATTCTCCACTATTTGTATTGTAGAAAATGTACTGATAATCTTCTCCATTTGAGGAGGTAATTATTTGATCAAAGACCGAACCTTCAGCTTCTACGTCGAATATTTTGTATTCTCCAGTTTGAAGATAATATCCTTTTGGGAATATTACTCCATGGTGTCCTGGAAGAAGAATACAGGTATCTTTTATTGAATCTATTCTGACTACGGTTTTAAGCTTATTATTAAAAATGAAATATCTAAAATCATTTTCTTTGTAAGGTTTAATTTTAAGTATTATAAGTTGATCTAAGTCTGCATAATATATTTCAGCATCATCAAGACTTTGATCCATATCCTCTACAGGTTCTGAATAAATTCCCTGGCCTGTATCTGTATTATCTTCAATCTTAATTGTTAAGTCCTTTCTTATTGTTTCAACAAAGACCTTGTCCAATATTGAGATATGAGGATATCTACCGTTTCTTTGATCGTCTCTAGTAGCTTTTACAAATTTGAATTCACTTTTGTTTTTAAATTTTACCTCATGGTCACTTCTACTATCTACATATATAAGTTTATTTCCTTCAATTGCCCATTTAAACACCTTAATATCTGTAGGATTTTTTCCAGTTTGAAAAATCATATAAAAATACGGATCTATTATGGTGAACTTAGCAAAAAAGGTGTTTTTATAATACTTATATAGCTCATCAAAATCATTTATAAAATCCTGATTATTTATTAAATCAAGAGGCTGTTTTATAAATTTTTTATCAATATATCTATAAATTGAAAAAACATCACTTAGCTCTGTTTTTGATTTAAGACCAATGTGAACATTGTATCCAAAGATAAATAAATCCTCTACTGGGGCCATATCTCTAGGGACACAATTGTTTTCAGTGATTATCCTTTCACTTCCTAGAAGTTTAGTTTCTATGGAGCCAAAGGTTTCTTTTCTAGCAATATTTAATTTATTAACTCGCTCTTTTAAATCTGCTCCATGATTAATAAGACGATTTTTTATAACCTCATAGGTGCCTTTTTCCATATCTTCGATACTATTCAAAATGCTTCTCCTTATTTACGAGGGATTTCTAAAGTTTTTGCTGGTAGATCAGCTAATCCTGCTTTTTTTACTGTTTCTAACAGCTTTACTAATACTGCTTTATCACCATCTCCTGAAGTTGTCATCATCTTATTTATAGCACCTGCAATTGAAAGGTTTTTTATATCTTCTGAAGTTATATTAAATCTATCCATAAAATCACCTAGTTGTTTCTTAAAATACTCAGGATCACCAGTTATAAAGGTTTCCTTAATATCTGTAAGAACTTCACTATTGTTTACTAGACGATCATATGATTTACCTTTTGTTACTGAACCTATAATCTGATCAAAGAACATTGTTTCTCCACCCACAATATCAATTTTAGCTGCTTTAAGAGCTTCACTGATAACTGACGCTTGAGCTTCAGCAATTTCTTTTTGAATATTAATATTTGCAAGTTCAATTTCTTTTTCTTTTTCAAGTTTAAGCTTAAATTCTTCATGACCTCTACCAACTTCATCAAGAGCTTTCATACTGCTAGCTTTTTCTTTGATTCCTTCAGCTTCAGCCATGTATTTCTTCTTCATGATATCAGCTTCTACAGTTCCTTCTTTTTCCTTAACTTCAACCATTGCGCTATCAGCTTTAGCTTGAGCTAGAGATTTAGATTCAATAGCTTTTGCCTCAGCAACAGCTTTAGCTTCAATAACCTTAGATTCTGCAATACCAGAAGTTGCTTCCTTTTGAATATTGGCATCTGCAAGTATTTTAATTGCCTCAGCTTCTTTTTGAGATGCTTTATATTTAGCATCAGCATCAATAATAGTTTTCTCAGCCAATCTTTCTGCTGCTTCTTTTGAGGCTTCAGCTGATTTAACTTCTACTATAAGCTTAGATTCTGATTGTTCTTCAGCCTTTTTAATAGCTACAGACTTAACTCTGTTAGCTTCAGCAAGAACCCTAGTATCGTTGATTTTTTCTTCTTCAATAACTGTATCTTTCTCAACAGCAACTCTTTCTCTTATAATTGTTTGAATATTTTTCTTTTCTATTTCTACTTCCTTTTGCTTGTCTATACTTGCAAGTTCCACAAGTTTTTCTTTTTCAGTTCTTTCTAATAATCTATTTTTATCAACTCTTTCTGCTTCAACAGCTTCTGTACTCTCTTTAGACTTCATAGCTATAATAACTTGTCTTTGTTTATTTTGTTCTGCAACTTCAATTTCTTCATCAGACTTAACTCTTGCCATTTCTGATTTATATCTCTCTTCTTGTCTAACCTTTTCAGCTTCTGCTTCTTCTCTTGCAGTTATAATTGCAATCTCTCTTTTTTGTTTAGCTTCAGCCTCTGCATTTTGTTTTTCAAGTTCTAATATAGCTTCTCTAGCAGATACATTTTGTTTCTTTATAGTTTTTTCTTTATCTCTTTCAATTTGGTTAGCTAATATAAGTTGTTCAGCTGTAAGTTCAGTTATTTTCTTTATACCTTCTGAATCTAGAATATTATCGCTGTTTAATAATTTTATATCAGTCTGCTCAAGATAATCTATAGCTGCATCATCTAAAACATACCCATTTAAATCAGTTCCTATTATTTGAAGAATTTCATTTTTAAAAGTTTCTCTTTCTGTATAAAGTTGAACAAAATCAAACTTTTTACCTACTGTTTTTAGCGCTTCTGAGAATTTTGCATCAAAAAAATCCATTAAAGTTTTTGGATCTGATGCTTTTACACAACCTAATAGTTGACCTACTTTTAATACATCTTCCCTTGTTTGATTAACTCTAACAAAAAATGCAACTCTTATATCTGCTCTTAAGTTATCTTTGCATATAAGCCCATCTTTACCTTCTCTAGCTATTTCAACTCTCTTAACAGAGATATCCATAATCTCGCTTTTATGTAATATTGGTAATACAAAAATACCGCCAAAGGATACTACAGGCCCCCCAATACCATTTCTTACAACAACCTTTCCTTGATCTACCTTATGATAGAATTTAGAAAACATTGCAAGCAGTCCACCGATAATAATTACTCCAGCACCAATACTAATTAATAAAAGTTGTATTTCATAAGTCATTAATATCACTCCTCAATCTTTATAATGTAATAAATATTTTTATCTTCGTCTTTTCTATAAACATAAGCAATTTCATTTTTAATAAATAGATCATCATCTTTTTCTGCTTTCACATTTATTAATAAAGAAGCGCCATCTCTTTTTATTTTTCCTTGACCTAATCTTCCATCTCCAATGTTGGTTATCAATGTTACTAGTTGTCCAACTACTCCACCATTTGGAGCAATATCTTCATAGTCCTTCTTAAAGAGTTTCTTAAGTGGCTTTGTTATTATCTTAGTAACCAATAAGCTAACTATAAAGATCGGAATTAATATTAAACCATTTATAAAACCTCCTGGTGTTATTGGAAGTCTATATAACATCATTGATAAAATCCAAAATATAAAGGATAAAATACTAAAAAACACCATAAAAGGTATATCTCTTAAATTTAGGAAAACTAATATTCCCTGAAAAACATCTGCATCAACGTCTACGTCAAAATCTAGTTCAAATAAATCAAAATCAAATACGCCAATAATTACAGTTATCCAGTATAATAAAACTAATCCTAATAGTACTGTAGGTATAATATTTACACCTTTTACAGCATTGTTTATTAACTCACTCATTTTCCCTCCCCCCTCATATGTAAATTTTATCATTTTTTAACATTAACGACAATAGATAACATCTTATAGACATATTGAGATATTTAAAAGTAATGATTCATAAATAAAAAGCAGTTTCTTTAAACTTATTAGTCTAAAGAAACTGCTAATCTCATCTTATTGTTATTTTTATTTTTTAGATATAAATTATCTCTACTCCAGCAAAACTTATATCTCCAACTAAGGTTAAAGTATTAGTTATTACTTGACCACTTCTATTTTTTTCACTAACATCTCCTAAAAAGGCATTAGTCTTAATATCTACACGCCAGGTTTTAGGTATATACAACTCTACCCCTGAAAAAGATGCATCAATTTTTACTACAGCATTGTCTTTACTCATAACAGCATTATCAAAATATACCTTTAAAGCTCCAAATGAACACTCTAAATCTGCTTGTTCAAATTTATTTGTATTTATATACTTTATACTAGCTCCAAATGAACTCTTAAATGAAACTTTGCCATCATCTTCAACATCAATTTTTTCAAACTTATAATCATCGTGGTGATGTTTGTGGAAGTGTTTATGATGAATAAATTTAACATGTTTATGGAAAAGCATAGATAAACCTATACTACCAAATAGTGCTGCAATTAACACTGTCCAAGGAGTTATTTGCGTAATTCCTAATTGATTATCATACATTATACAGATAAAGGCAATTGGGAATAAAATGCCTGGAAAGTTTAAACGAATTATACTCTTTCCTATAACAACTACTAAAAAGAATGTCAAAATTAAACTAAAAGGATTCACATCTGGGAAGTAACCAAGTTTGCTTACAATTAAGAAAATACCAGATAGTATAAATATAAATCCCCAAAAAACTCTTTCTTTTTTCATATTATTTCCTCTTTTCTAATAATTTTATTTTTAATGGTTTATAGTAATACCTCGAAACATATACCTGTTTATGGGTGTTTTGAAATTCAACCTTACTTGAGGATGAAAGACTACGTGTTATGGAGTAAATATGATTTGTGTTTAGAATTGTTGATTTTGAGACTCTCATAAAATACCCTGGCAATATCTCTTCAAGCTCATAAAGTTTATATTTAACATTATATATATTATCAGTGGTATGTGCACAAACTGCACTTTCCTCTGTTTCGAAAAAAAGAACTTCTTCTATCATTAGATAATACTCAGTTTCTCCTTTATAAAAGGTTATGCTTTTCTTAATGCCAATTAAATCTCCAAGCACACTTTGGATATTTTTGACTTCCTTATTAAGCTCATTGCATCTTATTATAATTTCATTTTCTTTAATTTCATTATCAACTTCAATTCTTATTTTCATATTGCCACTCTCCATGCTTTTATTATAGTAAGATGCGTTTTCTTTGTAAATATTGTTTAGGTAAGTGGTAAATTATCCTCTCTAAGTGGTATTGTTTTTATTCTAAAAAGTGTATTTAAAAAAGCTCGATATAGTAATCACATCCTTATAATTAATATTTACTTTCAGTTGATAATTTAAATTCATTGGATTATAATACTCTATACAAAGATTAAAGAAAATTATATTAGTGAACTTTCAAGGAGTGATATATATGAAAATAGAAATATGGTCTGACTTCGTATGTCCATTTTGTTATATTGGAAAAAGAAGATTAGAAAATGCATTAGATAAATTTGAGCATAAAAATGAGGTTGAGTTAGTTTTTAGAAGCTTTGAACTTGACCCTAATGCTAAAAAAGAATATAAGGAAAGCATTCATGAGCTTATAGCTAATAAATATGGGATTCCAGTAGAACAAGCTAAAGCATCTAATGATCAGCTAATATTGCAGGCAAAAGCTCTTGGTCTAGATTATAATTTTGATGATTTAAAACCAACTAATACTTTTGATGCACATAGACTAGTACATTTTGCAAAAACTTACGGTAAAGATAAAGATCTTACAGAAAGATTATTAAAGGCATACTTTGTTGATTCTTTAAATTTATCTGACCCTAAAGTATTGTCAGAATTAGCCTCTGAAGTAGGTGTTGATGGTGATAAGGCTTTAGTAGTTTTAGAATCTGATGAATATACTTCTGAGGTTAGATTAGATGAACAAACAGCTTCTAATATAGGTGTAACTGGTGTTCCTTTCTTCGTATTCAATAATAAGTATGCAGTGTCAGGTGCACAACCTCCTGAACTATTTTTAGAAGTGCTTGAAAAGGTAAAAAGTGAAGAACCTTCAGAAACTTCAGCTGAAAGCATAACAACTGATATAGATAGCACTGATTCTGAAACATGTTCAGATGGCAAATGTAGTATTTAATGTGCAATAAAAAACAGGGATTAACCCTGTTTTTTTAGCTATAATACTTATTCAACTATTTTATAGTAGGCTCTTGCAGTTAAAGAACTCTCATTTATTTGAATACTAAAACTTTTAAGAATTCTACCATCAGCACTAACATAATCTCCAGCATCTAGGTACAAAATATCTCCTACTAAAAGTTCTCTTGAAGGAATCTCAAGCTTTTGACTTTTTCTTAAAACTTTAGCTATAGGTGATGAAAGTGCCTTAAGACCTTTTAGGGATTGCTCTGCTTTTATATGCTGGACAGTCCCTAGAATTGCGTTAATAATGACCACAAAAATATAATATTATTTTATTATAAAATGAATATAGTTTCGAATTATTATCCCCTTAATTGAGCATAGATAAATATTTTATTATTAAAATATACCTAAGGTAAAAGAACCTAATCCCTAAAAACACTTCCCACAAAAAAAAGATAAAAATCCTTGATTTTTTCAAGAGTTTTATCTTTTTAAAATTCAATTTTTCATAGAATTATTATGCACGCTTTTTATTCCTACTAAGTGTTAATGCTGTAAGAATCATTGCTAATATTAATGCAGGTATAATATTAACAGAATAAGTCCGTATATAATATTCTCTGAACTTGTCCAATGCAGTTGCACTTTCATTCCAATGTATTTTGACAAAAAGATTATTTGCTATATAACCAACAACTATGTAGGCAACAACAAGCGAACCAATGAACGTTAAAATAGTCTTTGTAAGTTTACTCATACAATCCCCTCCTAAAAATTATATTCATAATAATCAACTCTCAACAGCAATATATACATCCATATAACAAACACCATCTTTATCATATATCTTTTCAAAGCAAGATAGAATATCTTTAGTTTTCTTATATTTATAACAATTTACTTCCATGTATATCATAAGTGTCTTATATGCATTAGGAATAAGAGTAAATGCTTCTATAAAAGGATCTTTGATTGTAATAATTGCGTATTCTTGTTTTTTCTGAGTTATAATTTCTAAGTTATTAATCTCAACTTTAAAATTATAAGGTAAAATACAAGCAGCAGCATATCCATGCATATGATACACATTCATTTGCTCCTGTGATACATGTGGAAAATCCCACCCTATTATCTGTGGTTTACTAATTCCATTACTATTAGCCCAATCTGTTATATGGTTTATAGCATCTTCTTCTGGTTCTCTACTTATGATTTCATATTTAACAAAAGAAAATGACTCTAATTCTTTTACTCTTATATTTGAATAAGCTTCATTTATCATGCTTATATCTTCCCTAATTAGCTTATCCATTGAGCATGAAAAAAGATTACAGAGGGCTATCACTTTATCCATCTCTGGATAGGTAGCATCAAGCTCCCACTTTGAAACAGTTTGACGAGAAACACCCATTTTTTCTGCCAACTCTTCTTGGGTCATTCCTTTATACATTTTTCTTAAAAATTGAATATTTTGTCCAAAGCTCATATTTTAATATCTCCTTTACATTATAATAAACTTATTATAATTGGATTTAGCCTTATCTTACACCAACCTTTAACTTCTTTTTTATTATTCTCTGCAATCTTAAGTTGCATATCAATTAGAAAAGGGTATATAAATTCTCTCACTCACATCCCTCTCATCATAAGCTTCCATTAAAATTTTAATTTCTGAAATGATATCAGTAATACTGCTGATATCTTCTTCAGGAATGCTAGAAATACATAATCTTAAATAATTACTATCCCTCGCTTCCCATTCTTCTTTCAAAAAGTACTCTTCCGTTGAGTTTATTAATATTCCGCGTTTTTTAAGATTGTTTTTAAGCAAAGTTATATCTATATATTTAGGTAACTTAACCCAAATAAATATTCCGTTCTCTGGAACATGCCAAATAAGGTTCTTAGGGCTCAAAGTATCTATAATCTCCTTTGCTCTTCTTAGTTTCGCTTCATAGGATTTTTTTACTTTTTTAACGTGTTTTTCGTACATACCTGATTTTATAAAAATATCTAAAGTTGCTTGGGTAAGTTTTGAGGTGTTAAGGTCACTTATATATTTAAGGTTTACTACAGATTCGTTTAAATTTTGAGGTAGTACAGCTACCCCTAATCTTAATCCAGGCATGAAGGTTTTAGAAAAACTCTTTATATAAACCGTACTTTTGGTAATATCATAATAATGAATAGGCATAGAACCTTTCTTATATCCTAAATCAGCTAAATAGTCATCCTCTATCACAATGATATTATACTTATTACAAAGTTCCGCAATTTTTTTCTTGTTATTTTCAGTGAGACTATACCCTGTTGGATTATGATGTCTTGGTATCACATAAAATGCAGCGATATCACCTTTCTTAAATAACATCTCAATCTTCTTAAAGTCAAATCCATCTTCTTTTCTTTCAATTCCCACAACATCTACTTCTAAATAACTAGCTAAGTTTAATGCAATACTATATGTAGGAACTTCTACAAGTAACTTGCCTTTATTATTTTTAAAAATAGCCTGAAATACCAAACTTATAGCCTGCTGCGCTCCATGAGTCACAATAATCCTGTCTGAAGTTGTATATACCCCATTACTTTCAAATTCAGACTTAAGTGATTCTCTAAAAGATTGCAATCCAATAGTTGATTCGTAATCAAGTAAGGTACTTTTATACTCTTCCATTGCATTATTAATTGAATGTGCAAATTCTCTATAAGGAATCAGTTTACTATCTGGTTTCACCGTAGCAAAGTCAACTTCTGTATTTTGACTAGAATATTTTTTTTCAGAATCTACAAGATAAAATCCGCCTCGTGGAATGCTATATACTTTATGTTCTCTTTCAAGTTCATTATATGCTTTATTTACAGTGATTTTATTTAATGAAAGCTTTAAAGCAACTTCCCTACAACTTGGAAGACGCATGTTTTTCTTTATTTTGCCTTCTTTAATTTGTTTAAATATAAATTCTTTAACTATATCTGTTTTACTTATATTATTCATAATTCCTCACCTCAGTTCTGTAATAGTACAGATTCTATTTTCCATAATTGAACTACCATATTTTATATTATATACTCAACCTATACCAATTAAAATAGTAAGGAATAAATAATTAAAAGAGGTGTTAGTATGAAAAATGGAATGATATTAGTACAAGTAGCCCAATATGAAGAAATAATAAAAAAGTTAAAGGAGATTCCTTTTAATACAATGTTTGCAAGTGCTGTACTGGAATCCAAAACCCCTGGAAGTGTTTTTGTTGATAATATTTACGAACCTAAAACTTTTTATATTGCTAATTTTTACGGAATGTCTCTCTTATTTGGAGAAACTGAAAATGAAGCTTTTAACCAAAGTCTCTCTGATTATATGTTAAATGTAGTTCACAATAGAATAAAACCAGAATGGCTTCAAGTGTATCCTGAGAAATGGAATGATAAATTAAAACAAATATTAAATAATAGGATAATAGATTATTCAGCATCAAAAGACACATACTCTAAGAGAAATCTTGATATATTCATTGAAAAAAATAGAAAAAGTCACTTGATTAAATGGACAAGAATAAATCTTAAATATAAAGAATTTAATGTAAATTCAGAACTTCCAGCTAAGTATAGTCTTAAGCAAATAGACTCAGATATTTATGATAATATTGAAGGTGCCGTTATACCCAAATATCTTTGGAATTCTAAAAAGCAATTTCTATCAGATGGCATTGGATACGCCTTAATGAAAGGTAATGATATAGTATCTATAGCCTTTTCTTCGTGTATAATTGGAAATTATTTAGAGATAGGTGTAGAAACCTCAAAAAGTTATAGAGGTATGGGCTTAGGAAAATATGCATGCATTGAGATGTTGAACTTCTGCAAAAAAAATAACTATGTGCCTGTCTGGGCTTGTCATAAAGAAAATATGGGGTCATTTAAGTTAGCAAAAAGTATAGGTTTTGAAGAGTGTGCTGCAATTCCATATTATGAACTTGTATCTAGTAACTAGTCTTTAAATTTAAAAGGTAGTGTTATTTTTAGAAATATAAAAAGAGGCTATCATCACTTTAAATAGCATTGTAAGTCAATAAAAATTAATGTTATACTAAATTTATAACTTTAATTTACATTGCTGTCAAAAGAGGTGAATTTTATGAAATTTACTATTGATTTCACTCCATGCAAAGTCATTAAAAATAGAGATTGCATGGAGTAATAATCTATTAAACTTTGACTTTGCATCTTAATTACTAATTATAATTAAGGAGTGGAGTTAAAATGAAAAACTTAAAATTTAATAATGAGTTAAAAAATTTTTATATATTACAATTAGGACAATTTATTTCGCAATTTGGTAATAAAATGACTAGTTTTGCATTAGTTATGTGGACATATGAAAATAGTGGTTCTGTGATATCCTCATCAGCTTTAACCGTTTGTACATTACTTCCGTCTATATCACTTAGTTTTTTTGCAGGTAGTTTTATTGATGGTTGGAATAAGAAAAAGGTAATGCTCATATCTAATGTGATTGCAACTATTTTTTCTTTGATAACATTAGTATTAATCTCTTTCAATCAATTAAATATTAGTTACTTATACTTAATTAACTTTACCTTAGGAGTGGTTGATGCATTTCAAGAACCTACCTCAAATGTGGTGATATCAATAATAGTTCCAAAGGAACATTACACAAAGATAAGTGGTATTCGTTCTTTTACAACTGCATTTAGCACTACATTTGTTCCTATTATTTCAACAGGACTTTATGCTTTGGTAGGGCTAAAAGTAATTATTATTTTTGATTTGTTCAGCTTTGTATTTGCATTTATATCTTTGTTATTTTTTGTGAGTATTCCAAATAATATTATAAAAAATCAAGATAAAAAGGAAAGTTTTTTTGCAAACTGCAAACAAGGAATTAATTATATTCTAGGTAGAAAAGATATTTTCCATCTTATAATTTTTATGGCTTTTGTAAACTTTATTGCATCTATATATAACAGCAACTTAGCACCTATGATTTTATCTAGGAATGGAAACAACAAATTAGAACTTGGTATGGTTAGCAGTATGATAGGTGTAGCTGGAATTATTGGAAGTATCATTGTAACATTAATGAAACAGCTAAAGAAAAGAATTCCTGCTATTATTAATACAATGATATTTTCATTCTTAATTTGTAACAGTATGCTAGGAATTGGTCGTAACTATCAGGTATGGATGATTGCTGTTTTTTTAGGAAATTGTTTAATTCCATTTTTAATAGCTAACGTGGAATATATTATGAGAACAGAAATACCAATAGAAATGCAAGGACGAGTTTTTTCAGCGAGAAATACCTTACAATACTTCTCTATACCAGTTGGCTACATCCTTGGTGGTATTTTAACTGATAAAATACTAGTGCCATTTATGAACAAGCCTTCAACTCTACAATTATTTTTTTCTTATATTGTTGGTAATGGTACAGGAGCAGGTAATGGTTTAATCTATATTATAATATCTCTACTAGGCTTTTTAGGATGTTGTTTCTTTAAATTTGATAAACATTTAAAATCTTTAGATAATTAAATTAACTAAAAAATTGTCGGGTTTTAAAATTCTTTTGAAGGAGTTTTTCTTATGATAATTAACGAAAGTGACCCAAGGGTTAAAAGAACCCGGGAACTGATAACTAATGCTTTTATTTCAGTAATCTCTAAAAAGGGGTTTGATTCTATAACTGTTAAGGATATAACTTCTGCAGCCACAATAAACAGGGCAACATTTTATGCTCATTTTACTGATAAGTATAACTTGCTTGACACCCTAGTAGTTGAGAAATTCAAAGAAATATTAGCCCAAAAAGTTCAGGGAGAACCTTCTCTTAACGAGAAAACTATACGAAGTCTGGTTCTTTGTATTTATGATTATTTTGAAGTAATAAAAGGGACTTGTAAATGCGGATATCTATCCATCCTTCCACTAATTGGAGACAAGATAATTGAAGAACTTTATTCTGCAACTTATAATATTCTTAAGAAGGAGCCTAAACTTGTACCAAAAAGAAATGAGGAAATTGAATTAATGGCAACAATGATTAGCACATGCATTTATAAAGCAGTTTATAGTAGAGAATTTCAAAAAATACCAATTGCTAAAGAAATACTAGTTGAAGATGTTCTTGACTTTGTTTTTAACGGATTAAATAAATATAGAGAATAATTGCAAATAAGTAACTAAAAAGTGCCACCTAAAAGGTTGGCATTTTTTAGTTACTTATTTAAACTGCTTAAAGAATTTCCAAATTTCTTTAGGTGCATCTAGATCAGCTGTACTTTTCCCCATCAATCGAGGAAACCTCTTATTTTTATTCGGAATTACATGCCCTACTCCTACTGCGGTATATAGCTCGACAGGCTTTTTCCCTTCACCTTTATATGAAACTTGAATAACTGCTGTATCCCTAGATTGTGTGTTGTGTGGTAGGAATTTGGCAATTGGAGCAGAATATATCCCATTCCTCTTGGAATAGAAATCAGCAGATTCATAAGCTGACATGGCTGTTCCCCTTGGTTTCATAAAGAATAACTGAATTACTCCTCCATGATATGGTACAACACTATCACTGGTACCTGCTATGAGAAGCATTGGAACTTCACCGTCGGTTTCTCTGCCAACAAAGTTGTCCATTGTTGGACGTGTAGCCATAATAGCTGCCAAAGCCTTAAACTCACCTGGGATTTCAGAAGCTAATCGATGTACTAACTGGCCACCATTAGAAAATCCAACCCCAAAAACTTTTTTAGTATCTATGTTATATTTTAATTGAAAGTACTGAATCATTTTCCTGACAAACTCTGCTTCATTAATATTTTCTCTTCTGGCAGGATAATCACCAACTTTTCTAGCATCATTCCAACTGCCTTTATATGCATTAGGATAAACAACTACAAAGCCTTCATTCTCTGCTATTTCATCAAATTCATATCCGGCAGCTTCTCTTACAACTTTTCCATTTTGCATGGTACCATGAAACACGAAAACTAAAGGCATATCCGCTTTATGTTTTTTGGGTATAGTTGCATAAAAATCTCTTTTTACGCCGTCTATTTCTAATGAATCACTTATTTCTATTATATCTATATCTGGCTTTTTAACTTTTGGGGAATATAAAAAATAAAAACTTAAAAATACAACTAAAAATAAAAATAGTATAACTATTAACATTATCTTCACCTTTCTATGTTCTTGATATTTACTTTAAACTTCATGTTGTAAGTATAAAGCACACAATATCAAGATACAACCGACAGATATGGATAACTGTTGTTTAAAATACACATTAACTAATGTGTATTCATCTCCTGAATTTTAAATATTCTTTATGGGATTCCCCATACAAAATTTATGCACCTTTGCCCTGTAGAAGTTCGAAGAACTTCATCAAATTCCTTTTTTAATAGCTAACGTGGAATATAATATGAGAACAGAAATCCCAAAAATAGCCTTAGACAAATCACTTTAATGTCTAAGGCTATAAACTTTGAAAATCCTATTCTATTATAACTATATTGTTTGTTTAGCAGATACAACAGTTATCTCTAATACCCTGCTTATGAAAGAAAATTTTTCTTTCATCATATCAAAATCTGAACCTTCTTCAAGGTATTTAGCAGTTCCTTCTATTAAGAATCCTGCTCCCATATGTGTATGTCCCATTACTTCTTTACTTCCTAAAGTTACCTTAACTTTATTATTTTGTTCTATGTTTTTTTGAGTTTTTCTCATTCCACCTGCTGGTATTAATAGTCTTCCATCTTCAGTAGCAACAAGATATGAATTCCAAGTATTAACTACATGCGCTTCGTTGTTACTACAAGATACTATAGCCACTACCCCTTCATGTGATATAACCTCAAGTAATTTTTCATTTAACATTTAAATTCCTCCTATGCGATTCTACAAATTTAATTACATTAAAATTTTTAAAAGTCTTAATTTGTGCACATTGACTTTCCTATGAGATAATTATACAATCAAAGTGTAATCATCAAAAGTGCCAATTCTTTTTATTTTATTGGATACAGTTTGTAAGGAGGGTGTTTTAAAGAATGATTGTTTTAAATAGTAATTCAGCAGTCCCATTATACTTGCAAATATATGAACAAATAAAAAAAAGTATAGTTTCAGGACAACTTTCGGAGGGCAGTAAACTATATTCAACACGAAGCCTTGCTACATCATTAAATGTCAGTAGAAATACAGTTGAAAGTGCTTATCTACAGCTTTGTTCAGAAGGATATATTAAAAGTAAAGCAGGTAGCGGATTTATAGTTGAAAAACTAGATAGTATGCTAATTGCTAAGTTAAAGAGAGAGCCTTCTATAAATATTGAAGAATATAAAACTAAATTATCTGATGTTAATTATGATAATAATTATAAATATAACTTTAAATATGGGGCTCTAAGTGCTTCTGATTTCCCTTTAAATCTGTGGAAAAGGTTGTCAAATAAATGTTTAGCATCTATTGATGCCGAGATGATGACATCCTACACTAATAATAAAGGTGAAGAAGGATTGCGAATAGAAATAATAGACTATTTAAATAAATCCAGAGGTGTTTCATGTAGAACAGAACAAATTATTATTACTTCTGGCTTCGAGCAATGTTTAGGTTTATTATGCCAAATGTTTAGAAATACTTCTTCTAAACTAGCTGTAGAAGATCCAGGCTACAGAGGTGTGAAAGAGATTTTATATAACCACGGCTTTGATGTCATTCCAATTGGCTTAGAAAAGGACGGAATAAATCTTAATGAACTGGAAAGCTGTTCTGCAAAAGTTGTTTATGTAACGCCATCTCATCAATTTCCCACTGGGTCAGTTATGCCTATTCAAAAAAGATTACAACTATTAGATTGGGCAAGAAGAGTAAATGGAATTATTATTGAAGATGATTATGACAGTGAATTTCGTTATAACTCTAGGCCTATACCTTCAATACAAGGTGTTGATTCAAAAGACTATGTTGTATATATTGGAACTTTTTCAAAGTCTTTGTCTCCAAGCTTACGATTAAATTACATGATATTACCTCAATCATTACTAGAAAGATATGATAAATTATTTAGTACATACCAAACTTCTGTTCCAATAGTTGAGCAAAAAATAATTCAACAGTTTATGCATTTAGGATATTGGGAAAGCCATCTGCGTAAAATATCTCTTAAAAATAAAAGAAGACACGATATCTTAATACATTCTATCAATGAATTTATGGGAGATAATGTTATTATTCATGGTAAAAATGCAGGTTTACATGTCTTACTAGAAGTAAATAATGGATTATCTGAAGAAGAACTAATAGAAAAAGCTAAAGAATATGGTGTTTTAGTTTATCCAGTGTCCATATTTTGGTTACAAAAAGATAAATATACTAATAATATGGTTTTTATTGGTTTCGGTAGGATGACTGAAAGTGAGATTACTGAAGGTATTCAGCTCCTTAGTAAGGCATGGTTTAGCAAGAATAAAAGAATAAAACTTCTTAAGAAATAATCTTTAAAAGAATAAAAGAACTTAACTTCTTTTATTCTTATATTCTAAAAAATATAAGAATATATAGTGTTAATGCGGGTTTAAAGCCTTTCAGTTACTTTTAAATAAGTTTTTCTTCCATAATAAATCTAGTTGGCCAGAATTCATAAAGACTAATTGATTCAATCCTTCCCCTAAAGCCTTTAAAGTTTTCGGAGACTAAAGGTAATGCTCTTTGAATAACATCAGGACTATCTATTAGCATAGTTGTATGAGCTGTCCAATCTAAATCATCAGCAAAGTTATTACTAAAGTACTTTTGTAAATTTAGAAGTTCATGGCTAACCAAAGGTGCTATAAATAAAACATCAAGACCAAACAATCCTATATTATTTAGCTTTATATCAAAGCTATGAAAGTTATTAGAAACTTTCTTTATTTTCTCTTTAAGAATTTCTTCTTCTGATATTTTAAAAGTTCCAAGTGTAATGTGATTAGGAAGATTAGGTGTTTGACTACCCTTAAAACCATTGTCTGATAATATCATTTGAATTTTCTTTAGCTTCTGTTCCGTTTCTTCATCATATTGCGCCATAACACATAAAAATTTATCTTTCATAATATAGATCCCCTAATAAAATATTTCACAAAACTTTTCACCATAAGGAACCTTATTCGTTTTAAAATCATCAACTACCTTTTGTTTATCATACTTCAATTGTTTATAAGTAATGTTAACCAGTTCATTGTCTATCTCCATAATAATGAACTTCACTATACCATCCTTGCCACACCCAAAAGCCCCGGGATTTAATATGTTTTTTAATGACCAATTTGTAGCATACAGAGGTAGATGAGTATGTCCAATTAAACCATAATCAACATCCTCATCATAATCATCTATAAATTCTTCTAAACTTTTCTTTTCATATAAAAGTGGAAACTCAATAATACTGTTTATCCTTGAATGCAGCATAAGAATCTTTTTGTTTTTAATATTAATTATTCTTTTAAAAGGCAGCTTTTCTAATTTATTCATTCTTTCTTCCCCGAGTTTATGAATAACCCAATCTTGATGATCCACTTCCCCTTTAGGAAACTTCATTAATTCTCTATTAAATAGGACATGTTCATTATTACCCATAATGTTTATAAACCTTTTGTCATTCATAATAATATCAAAAACTTCTACCGGATTTGGTCCTATTTGAAGAAAATCCCCAACATTTAAAATCTTTGATACTTCACAGTCTTTATTTATGTGATCCATAAAAACCTGCAATGCATGAATATTTGCATGAATGTCTGCAACTACTGCTATTCTCTCCATCATAAATCCTCCTTACTTAATAACCTCATCCTCATGTTTAAACTCCTCAACTTTTATTCCTGTATAGTCCTCTAAAAAAGTTATTGTTTCAATTCCATAAGGTGGGTTGTGAGCTCCAACAAAGGTTGTAACCCTTACTTTAATTCTAATTTTACCATCTATTTTTTCTATATTCAAAATCTTTTCATCCATATATTGCCTGCCATCGCCATAATATTGTCTTATAGCTGAATCTATATATGTAAAAAGCCTCCTGAAAATAAACTCTTGATTAAGCTTATCCTCAAAAACATAATTAGGTAGTGGATTACAACTAAAATCAATATTAGTTAGTTTTAATTCTGGTAAATTTCTAATTGAGCTTATGTCACTTATTTGATTATATGATATGTTTAATATTTGCAAGTTACACAATGAACTTAATGGATTTACACTAGTTATGTTATTATTGTTCAAATTTAAAATAGTTAAGTTATTAAGGGAACTTAGTTCCTCTAAAGATTTTATTTCGTTAAAAGATAAGGATAGATTTTTCAAAGATTTCGCTGAACTTATTCCTTTGATATTCTTAATATTATTTCTAGTTAGATTTAAAGTTTGCAAATTCTTCAGTTTTCCTAGAGAGTCAATTTCTTTAATTTCATTCCCTTCTAAACTCAAATACTCAACATTACTTAGATTTTTCAAAGAGCTTAAGTCACTAATCTTGTTTTCAGATAAATATAAATCCTTAAGCTTTGGTAAATTACTCAATGGTCTTATATCAGTTATTTTATTATTCCTTAAATTAAGACTTTCTAAGTTCTTCAAATTCTGAATTCCATCTAAGGATGTAATATCTTTATAATTAATGTCTAGACTAGTAATCGATTCTACATCAACTATGGTTAAATCTCCGTTAGGTTTATTTAAGACCTCTCTTACAGCTAATTCTAAATTTGTATCTTTAAAAATTAATTTTAATCTTTGATTATTTAATATTCTTTCTTTACCTTCAACTTTATAAAATGTGGAAAGAGTTAATATAAAAATAAACGTTATCAACTTCAAATTATAATATTTTCTCAAGGGGATACCTCCCAAAACAGTATTTATTTATAGCTTCTACTATATCAAATAATTTATGTCATAAAGTATTTTACTAAAGGGAACAAATCTGTAAAGTATGTACGCAATATCACATATTCTAGGATCAGGATAACAGATATCAAAATTAATCAACCAGTTTAGCAAATGTTACATTATATTGTGACACCCTTTTGACTTAAAAATTTTAATAAATCATTCTTTAGCTTCACAACTTCGTTGGTTGCATTATTCGCATAATCTGGTAGCATCATATCCTTGACAATTTTACTTCTTAGCCATATCATAAAGAAAAAATCCAGAACAAAATTTGGACATTTAAGTATAATTTTAAATATAGGTGGATTAATATCAACGCCAGCTTTTTGTATTGCTCTTAAATACGTTTTTAAAGTGATTGTTATTTTGTGTGCCTTTTTTTCATCACTTATATTATTTTCAAAATATAAACCGCCCAAAAGTGCAATATCCGATATTGAGTGTGTTATTAGATAGGCCTCCATATCCTTATTAATTGTGTAGGGAAGTTTTGCTGTTTTAAACATTTTTGATAGGTTTTCTACACGTTCTGTCTCTAAACCACTAATTTCTCCAACCATAGTAGCTATTAGAAACTTTGGCGCAAATCGAGCATACAGTATTCCATCTTTAATCTGTCCGCCAAAACCAGGAAAAGCTGGTAAAATCCTATCTCCAACAATATTTTGCCAGGTCGAAAACCCCATCGAAGAATTTGTCATCATAACTATATTTTTGCTTTGATTGTCTTTTAGTGCTAATAAAGCTGATTCTGATTGATCGTAATGAACTGTAACGAAAATAAAATCATATACATCATCATTCTCAAGCTTATCAATAACATTTACTTTTATAGATTTAACCGTACCCTTTTCACTATATTGTAGACCATTTTCTTTTAACGCTTTAAATCTATTAGAACGTGCAAACATAGTAACGTCAAGCCCTGCTTCAATGAATTTCATTGCGTATATGCTTCCTATAACACCTGCACCAAAAATTAAAATTTTATCTTGTTTTATTAACATAAAAACCACTCCTACTTATTCATAATATTCTCTATTGACTATCAGACAACGCGTTGTATAATAGGATTGTAAATCTTTATTATGGCTTTATCAACCATCAGATTTTTATTATTTGTTGGATGATTTTTGCTAATGGAGGATAAAATGAAAAAGCAACCCGAAATTACAGAAAAAACAAAACAAACCTTTATAGATGTTTTTTGTGAGTTATATAGTCAAAAGCCTATCGAAAAAATATCTATTAAGGATATTACTAGCAAGGCAGGATATAACCGTAGCACATTTTATCAATACTTCTCTGATATTTACGAACTGTTAGATTTTGTTGAAAATGATTTATTGAGCTACATAAAAGAGGAATTGATGAATAAGGAACCATCTACAGATCCTATACAAGATGCACTTCATTGTTTAGAAAAAAGTGATCATATCTCAACGCTTAAGGCTCTTTTGGGTGATTATGGGAGTGTTCATTTTTTAGCACGCTTGAAAAAAGAAATTCCATTTGATAGATTAGCCTCGAACTTACCAGAATATAATTTTTTAAGCCATTACTTGATTGAGTTTTACATATCAACATCACTTTCCTTATTTCGCCTTTGGCTCCAACAAGGAAAGGATCTACCTGAAGAAGATTTGATCAAGTTAGTAGATAATCTATATAAAAATGGGATAACGCCATATTCTAAAAATTGATGGAGATGTTCCTTTAAAGTTTTTCTATAATTTAAAATTTCTATCTTGTTTTTATAAAAATAAGTAAAACTTTCCACTTCATTTTCTACGGATTAAATGTCCATTAATGCATATAATAAATTTAAACTTAAGGAGGTAATCTTTATGAAAGATGAAAATGGAAAATCTGTAGGTGTATTATCACATATAGTAAAAACTCATGTGTCTGAATCTAGAAGTGAAGACATGATATCTGCTCTTACTAAAGATTTAGATTATATAAAAATTGATGATAAACTTTCAAATGAAGAAATATTATCTTATACCAATCCAAAAGTGGAGACAAATAAGCTAAATAAGCTATCGGATTCAGTTAATGTTTTAAACAATAACGAAGTTTGAAAGTTTCTGCAACTCCTAAAAATGAAAAAGAAAAATAATAATATATAATTATTTAATTCTCAAATGATTATTTAAGAATACAAGATAACAATATGACTAAACTTTTTTAAAACCCTTGCCAATACTCCAAAACCCAACAATAAACTGTTTAATGTTGGGTTTCAGAGAACTAAGATAAAAACTGCTTATTTTTTAGTGATTTATTTTGCTATTTTATTGATAAAATCAATTTCATACTGACTTTCACCATATTTATTTTCGTTGTCTATAATAGTACCCTCAGTTAAAGTAATACGCAGAACTATTGAGCTAGGATTGTCTTCATCACCAACTTCATCGAACCAATCAAAAACCTTTTTAAATTTAGCTCTGATTTTTGCATTCGTCTCTTCCTTAACCCAACCAAGATTTTCTGCTACCCCATGGAAAGCGTACCAATCGAATCCACATACAGAAACCTCATTGTTCTTCTCAATTTGCAGCATTTTATTCTTTTTTGCATCAGTAGAAACATAAAATACCCCGTCTTCATAATAAGCACATACCATTCGGACAGCAGGACGAGGATTACCAATAGCATTTGAGGATAGTGATATTGTGGCAAGGGCTATAACTACCTCTTTGTCATTTCCGCAACGTTCATCCATAAGTTTCAGCGCATTTTCATATTTACTCATTTTAATTCTCCTCTACTCAATTATTGTATTTATAGATGAAAGATCTATCTCCACAGTAGTTCCCTCATTTACATTAGATTTGATGGTTATTTTATGAGATAGTTTATCTAAAATCTTTTTACAAAGATAAAGCCCTATTCCAGTTGCCTTTTTATCCATACGTCCGTTGTATCCTGTAAATCCTTTTTCAAATACTCTAGGTAAATCTTCTTCAGCTATCCCTATTCCTGTATCCTCAATTATAAGAACTTTTTCTTTGGTTTCATGCATACGAATCGATATTTTGCCGCTTCTTGTATATTTTAAAGAGTTAGAAAGTATCTGTTCAATTACAAATGAAAGCCACTTTTCATCGGTGAGTACTGTACAATCCATCTCAATTAACTCAAGTGATATATTTTTTCTTATAAACATATGAGCATATTTTCTAACACTTTGCCTTATTATATTTAATAATTTATAATGTTGAAATACCAAATCAGAATAAGATCCATCTATTTTTAAGTAACTAAGCACCATTTCTACATATTGTTCAATCTTAAAGGTTTGTTCCAATAATTCTTTATTTTCTTCTTTTTTATCACTTTGAAGAAGCAGTCTCATTGCAGCTATTGGTGTTTTTATTTGATGAGCCCAAAGTGTATAATAATCAATCATCTCACTTTGTTTAATATCTGTTTTTGAGATGAGTTCTGTACTTTGCTCATAAAGTCTTTTTAAAATATTTTGGTAATCAGCTTCTATTAAATTATCAGCTAAAGGCATATTATCGATTCCTATATTAATATGTTTTTCTATATAAGCTAGTCCTTTATGCTTTTTATAATAGTTATTAAAATCAAAACCAATAAAAAAAGCTCCTACAACACAAGATAAAATAAATCCATAGAAAATCGTTTCAAAGGGTAATGAATATAAATAGAAAACTACTAAAAATATAGAAATGAAAATAAAGTTAATTATTAGTGCTTTTATATGATCTTTAATATAATCTAATATAATGTTCATCCTATTCCACCATATATCCAATACCTTTTTTGGTTTTAACAAAATCTAAAATATTAGCATCTGATAGCTTTTTTCTAAGTCTAGTAACATTAACAGTTAGCGTATTATCATCTATATAACTATCACTTTCCCAAAGTCTCGTCATTATGTCTTCTCTAGAAATAGCTTTACCAACGTTTTCAAATAAAATCTGAAGTATTTTAAATTCATTTTTTGTAAGCTCAATTTTATTATTGTTATATTCAAGACTTGTACTGCTAAGATTTAAAACAACTCCTTTGTGTTCTATGATATCCATTTTTCCACCAAAGGAATAAGTCCTTCTAATAAGTGCCTGAACCTTTGCTACAAGAATATTTAAATCAAAAGGTTTTGAGATAAAGTCATCCCCTCCCATATTTACTGCCATGATAACATTCATATTATCAGACATAGAGGAAATAAAAATTATAGGTACACTTGATATTTTACGAATTTCACTACACCAATGGTAGCCATTGAAAAAAGGTAACGAAATATCTAATAACACAAGTTGTGGATCAAACTCTATAAATTGAGCGATAACATCCTTAAAATCAACAACAACTTCTGTTTCATAACTCCATTGATCTAAGCTATTTTTTATTGATTTTGCAATTATCGTATCATCTTCAACAATCAAAATTTTATACATACTATACTCCTGTTTAATTATAAATTATATCTAAACTCCATAATATTATACCATAACATTACATAATTCCTCTTAATTTCTGCTAAAAATAACCAAAAGTCATTACAACATTTGCTGTAATGACTTTAAATTCTTGAGATACAGAATTTATATAATAAATCCTGCAACTATTGCTAAAACTACAATAATTGGTGCTGGTATTTTTTTAGATATTAATAGTCCCATTGTAATCAGTGTGACAATAATATTATCAATCACTAATCCACTTTTTTGCATTAAAATCACAGCAGCTACTGCAATTAATCCACCAGCAACAGCGTTTATTCCTTTTAATGATACTTTTATACCTTTAATCTTTTTAAGATTCTCCCATATTGGATAAATAAAGTAGATTAAAAGAAGTCCTGGTAAAAATATTCCTATTCCTCCTGCTAAAGCTCCTAATACTTGATTTAATACACTTCCTCCGCGTGCTGCCATACCTCCAGCATAAGCACTAAAGCTAAACATTGGACCAGGTAACCCTTGAACAAGACCATAACCAGTTAGAAACTCTTCATTTGTCATATATTGATTCACTTGTACAAGGTCACTATGCATAACAGGAACCACTACCTGCCCTCCACCAAAAACTAAATAACCATAACGATAAAAACTTTCAAACAAGTGAACTATTTTGTTATCCCATAATAATGTAAGAGCAATACTACCAAATGTTATAAAAATAAAAGCAATTAAATAGACCCAAGGGGGATTTATTTTAACTCTATTCCAAAGATTTTTTTCTTTAGAATTTATAATACTAACAACCCCACCAATAATTAAAACCAGTGGGAAAACCCAAGCCTCACGAATAAAATAAGTTGTTATAGCACCAAGAAGGAATAATCCTATGGTAATCTTATCTGTTACAACTTTTACACCAATTCTATATGCTGCTACAACAATAAACCCTACAGCCATTGGACCAATATAGCGGAGGCCAGCTTCAGATATATTCAAACGTCTTAAAATTTGGTATATGAATGAAAGTAATGTCATTAACGTAATTACTGGCAAAGCCCAAACTAACATTGTTAAAAATGCTAAAAGAGGACCTCCCATTTTATAACCAATTGCTACAATTGTTTGTGTACTGCTAGGACCTGGAAGAATACTGCATAAAGCAATTAATTCAACTAGTTCCTCTTCATTTAAATACTTTCTCTTTATTACCATTTGATCTGTAAATACACCATAATGAGCTTCTGGTCCTCCATATGCGCCTAAAGAACAAATAAATACATCCTTTAAAAAACTTCCCCATCCAACTCTTTTTTCATTTTTAATATTTTCATTAAATCCCATAATTTAGCCTCCTTCCAATCTTGATTTAGTATATCTATATTACTTGAATTTAAAACAACTCAGTGATATAATAATATCAGAAATTGATATCGAGTACCGATATCTAAATTATACATAGGAGTGATTTATAATGCAAGAGCAAATTTTAAGAAAATTTTTCTTAGGTTTTATTCAAATCCATATTCTTCATCATGCTAAAAAAGAACCGTTTTATGGCTCTTGGATGATAGAAGAACTTAGTGAACATGGTTATGATATGAGTCCTGGAACTCTATACCCTCTGCTTCATGGTATGGAATCAAAAGGGTTGTTAGAAAAAGAAGAAAAATTGGTAGACGGAAAAATAAGAAAGTATTATAAAAGCACAAAATTAGGTGATGAAATATTACAAGAGGCACGTAAGAAGGCCTATGAATTATTTAAAGAAATAAAAGAGTAATAAAAAGGGGGATGATTTTTATTTTCTTGTTAAGAAATGTTAAATATAAGGATGTTCTTAATATCGATAATCTAACTATTGAAAGTCATAAAGTTACTTGTATAGTAGGAGCAAGCGGCAGTGGTAAAACTACTCTATTAAGACTTCTAAATAAGTTAATAAGCCCAGATTCTGGAGAAATATTATATAATGGGGGTTCTATAAACAGTATTGATTCAGTTAAGTTAAGAAGAGATGTTGTTATGCTTCCTCAATCTCCTGCTATTTTTAATGGAAATATAAAAGATAACCTTTTAGTCGGATTAAAGTTTTCAGAAAAACCATTTGTTTCAGACACGAAGCTACTTGAAACTCTACAACTAATTAATTTAAAAAAGGATTTAAATGAAACACCTGATGCTTTATCTGGAGGAGAAAAACAAAGATTGGCTTTAGGGAGAGTTATATTAATGGATCCAGATGTACTTCTGCTAGATGAACCTTCTTCCGCACTTGATGAAGATACAGAGCATATTATTATTGATTCTTTAGTAAAGTACTCAAGAAAAAATAATAAAACACTTATCATGGTCACTCATGCTAAAAAAGTAGCTAATACTTTTTCAGATTATATTATTGAAATGAAAAATGGTGAGATTATTAGTGCTACGGAGGGATAAACTATGAATGAAGTTATTGATATTCAATTGTGGAGAATGATTGCCGCTTATATTTTTGTTGTACTTGTATTATTTATAGTTAAAAAAAGAGGTATATCAAGAGAAAAAGAAATCATTATATCAACTATAAGAATGACATTGCAACTTATATTAACTGGATATATATTAGTATATCTTTTTAATAACATAAATCCTATATTTACAATTATAGTTGTAGTTATTATGGAGATATTTGCTATAAATAATATTTGGAATAATTCAAAAGTTAAGCTATCAAAACAACTTAAAAAGATTATTGCAATCTCTATGCTGGTTGGTACACTATTAAGTTTAATCTATTTTTTATTTGTAGTAATTAATATTTCTCCTTGGTACAATCCAAGATACTTTATTCCTACTGCTGGGATGCTCATTGGTAATTCAATGACAGGTATATCTCTTGGTGTAACTAGACTGGTAGATGGAATGAAGACTCAAAAACATCAACTTGAATCTGCCTTAATGCTCGGAGCTACTCCCAAAATAGCCTCAAAAGAAATAGTTGATAAAGCTTTTGACTCAGCTATTCTGCCAACTATTAATTCTATGGTAGGAATGGGAATAATATTTTTACCTGGAATGATGACAGGACAGATTTTATCAGGAACTTCTCCTTTAACAGCAATTGAATATCAAATTGCTATAATGTTAGGAATACTTGGAAGTGTAGCATTTACCGTTATAATATTTGTTCAATTTGGATATAAAACATTTTTTAACGACCAAAATCAACTAATATAGGTTCCTAATTATAATTCCCCATTGATAACTTATATGATTACCAATAGGGAATTTTATTATAATTAAAATTATATATTCATTATTTTAATTACTTCCACACTTCTTTAGCTATTTCTTGTATTAATTTAAGTTTTGTCCATTGTTCTTCTTCTGTTATCTTATTTCCTTCCTCAGTAGAGGCAAAACCACACTGTGGGCTTAGGCATAAACGCTCTAACGGAACATATTTTGAGGCTTCCTTAATACGGTTTATTATAGTTTCTTTATCCTCAAGCACTGGAGACTTTGTTGTTATAAGACCTAATACTACTTTTTTATCTTCAGCTAGATATTTAAGTGGTTCAAAGTTACCAGAACGTTCATCATCAAATTCTAAATAAAAAGCATCAACATTTTCATTTTGGAAAAGATCTTCAGCTACAGGCCCATAGCCACCTTGACAAGCCCAAGTGGAATGGAAGTTACCACGGCATATATGAGTTGTAATCACCAAGTCTTCCGGCTTACCTTCAATTGCAAGATTATTAACCTTCAGTAATTTATCAATAACCTTTTGTAGTCCAGCTTCATCTGTTCCAAGTATAAGGCAAGCATTAGGATCTACGCAAACTCCCCAAGTACAATCGTCAAATTGTATATTTCTACAACCTGCTTCATATAGCTCTTTAATTATTTTCTTGTATCCATCAGCAATATCCTGAATTAAATCTTCTTCATTTTCATAAATAGCTTTAGTACTTTCTTGATTTCCAGCAGTTATCATTTGAAATAAAAATTGTGCTGGCGCTGGTATTGTCTGACGTGCAACTCTACCCTCATCTTCATATTGTTTTACAAATTTAAAATGTTCAACAAATGGATGATTTTCAACAGATAATTCTGAAGTAAGGAATGTGTCATCAATCAATGCTGGCTCACCATGGAATGGTATTCCTGTTTTGGTTTTTGCATGTCCAACTCCATTAAATGCCCACATAAAATCAAGATGCCATGAACTTCTTCTAAATTCTCCATCTGTTATAACTTGAAGTCCTACTGCTTTTTGTTTTTCTATCAAATCTATAATAGCTTTATCTTCAACTCTTTTTAATTCTTCTCCACTTATTTTCCCTTCAGCAAACTCACTTCTTGCTTGTTTTAACTCCTCTGGTCTTAAAAAACTTCCTACAATATCATATTTAAAAGGTGCATTATTACTCATTTTACCCGCTCCTAACTTATTTAATTTAAATTATTTTTTTCTCTTTAAGATAAGTATAAGTTATATTTATAATATTTAAAAATACAAAAAAATGTGTGTTTGTTATAGCTTTAAACTATATCAAGCACACATTAATATTCTGTTAAACATATTCAGATACGTGTCTTTTTAAAGACTCCATATATGCCTTCCCATACCTACTAAGAGGCATATTCTTTTGAGTAATTGTCCCTATACGCATATACTCATCAACCATAAGAGGTTTAGCTATAATGTTTTCTCCATTTAATTCTTTGCTTATTACGCCACTACTTACTGTGTATCCATTTAAACCAATAGCTAGATTAAATAAGGTAGCTCTATCTCTTACTTTAATATTTCTATTACGATCAAGGGTACTTAGGATTTCCTCTGAAAAATAGAAAGAATTATAATCCCCCTGTTCAAAAGAAAGATAAGGATAGTCATCTAATTCTTCTAAAGTAAGAATATCTCTATCTGAAAGCTGGTGTTTTGAGCTAATAAACACATGTGGTTTTGCTATAAAAAGTTCTTGAAACTCCAGTGAATTTTGCTTAATTAGTTTCATAATAACCTCTTGATTTTTAGAAGAAGTATATAGAATTCCTATTTCACTTTTTAATCTGCTTACATCCTCAATAATCTCATAGGTTTGAGTTTCTCTAAGGGTAAAATCATATTGATTTCCGCCAAATTCTCGAATAACATCAACAAAAGCATTTACAGCAAAAGAATAATGCTGAGTAGATACCGAAAATCTTGGACTTTGCTTCTTAAGATTTAAAAATCTTTCTTCGAGTAAGCTAGCTTGCTCTAGAACTTGTCTTGCATAAGCCAGAAATTCATCCCCAACATTTGATACTACAATACCTTTATTAGTTCTATTAAATATAGTAATCTGCATTTCATTTTCAAGTTCTTTAATAGCCTTCGTAAGGCTAGGTTGAGAGATAAACAACTCCTTAGCAGCTTCACTAATGGTTCCTTTATCCGCAACCGTTACAACATATTTTAACTGCTGTAATGTCATATTTTTCTCTCCCTATTCTTTTCTTAATATATCTACTGTATGAGCACTTGCCCCTAGTAAATCAGCTCTTTCGCAAGTTGAAAAATGATAATCCATAAAAAGTTTAAAGGTTTCATCATCCATTGCATTTATAGTAGATCTCATATAGTTAGCCGGTCCATCTGCTGCTATTAATTTCACTCTTTGAATACCAACAGCTTCATTAATCTTATTAATATCCTCAATTCTTACATATTCATATAAGTCTTCTGGTTTAGCTACAACATGAAAATCATCAGTCAGCTTTCCATTTTTAATGCTTTCACGAATATTATTTTCCTTAAAGCCGTATGTAATTACACTATATTCGTTCATAATGTATGCAACTAATATAATTCCTCCAGATTTAGTTACTCTCTTTGCCTCTTCTAGAGCTTTCACCTTATCTTCATGAGTGTATAAATGATACATTGGCCCAAATACCAAAGTCACATCAAAAGTATTTTCTGAAAACCTAGATAGATTTAATGCTGTTCCTTGATAAGCCTTTACGTTGCTTCCTTTTGATTTTAAAACACCAAGATTGTGTTTTACAAGTTCTACTGCGGTAACATCGTAACCTTCATTTGCTAAAGCTACTGAGTATCTGCCTGTTCCAGCCCCAACATCTAAAATCTTTGCTTCTTTATTATTCTCTAAATATTCATGTATATATTTCATAGAGGTTAAAAACTCTACTTGCGCATATTTTCTAGTTAACCTCTTATCTTCACAAAATTTATTATAATGTTTCTCTAATTCCATTGTCATATTTTATATACCTCATCAATTATTATATTATAAAAAAGATTATACTATATTCTTAAAGTTTTCTATAGACAATTTCCTCAATTATCTTTGCCATTTCTTCTGGTGACTCTCTATGTTCCTTTTCTAACCATCGTGTTGTTATACTCCAAAAACCACCAATATTAAAAAAGTGAGCATAGTAATAACTATCTTGATTATCTTTTGTAAACGCTACTTCATCAGGATTAACATGTTCAACCATTACTGCAACTTTTACCATGAATTCAGGTAATCTATCCCCAATAAAATATAGCATATTAGATTTACGTAGTAATATAAGTAAATCTAAGTGCTTATTCCAAAACTCAAAGTAAGACAAGCTTACAGAATATAAAGTCATTTCATTTTTACTAAGTATAATTTCTGCAAAATCTTTCATGATAACATTAGAGAAAAGAAGTAATATTTCATCTTTACTTCTAAAGTAACGATAAAAAGTTCTACGCCCTATATGCGCTTCTGAAACAATGTCAACAATAGTAATTTCTCTATAATTTTTCTTATTCATTAATGAAAGCAAGGCATTTATTATCCATTCTTGTGTTTGAGTGCATGTAATATCTCCCATGTCTACTCCTTTTGGCACACTTTTTAAATATTGTGCCCATTTTTATCTAAATATTGTAAAATGTCTTTGTGAGTATTATACTGCATTTATAGAGCTTGGCACAAGTGTGCACATAGGATATTTAATATATTGGGAGGTTATTTTGTGATAGATATAAAGAATGAATTTGAAAAATATAATAGTATAATGCCAATTCAAAATGCAAATATAAACGGAAGTGATTTTTCATATCGTTATTATAAAAATTTACATCCTGAAAATGATGTTACATTAGTTTTTTTAGCTGGTGGTACTGGGCTTGCTGATGGAGTTTTTCTACTTTGTAGTTCATTTATTAGTAAATATAGCTTACTTACATTTAATTATCCACTAGGTTTTAATACAAATGCTAAACTTGCAGATGCTTTAGCTGAGTTACTTTGTCAACTAGACGCTCATAACGTGTATTTGGTAGGTCAGTCCTATGGGGGCTTGTTTGCTCAAGTTATGGCAAAACGTCACCCAAGATTATTAAAAGGTTTAATATTATCAGGCACTTGTTCAATGTATAATGATTTAACGTACAATGGAATTACTAATATAGTAAAATTTATAAATCCCAAAAAACTAAAAAAGAATCTTATGATAGATAAATTTATCCCTACAAAATTGTTAATTCCATTCCTAAAACTTGCATTTAAAAAGGTTTCCCCCAATAAAGAATTTGAACATAAGTTAGCTAGTATAGCTGATATATTAAAAGGATCTATAACAAAAAAATATTGGTATCACATGGATTTATTAATAGGTGACTTAATGAATGAGTATGGAACTCATAAGCCAGAGGATTTTGAATCTTTCTACAATGAAGTAATGATTATTTTCTCTGAAGAAGATACTATCTTTAGTGATGAGCTGAAGAATGCTTTAATTAGATTAATGCCACACCCAACTGTCATACGTAACATGGAGGGTGGGCATCTTGCCTTACTTATAAACCCTGAGGAATATACAAATAAGATAACTTCGTTTATTTCTGAACGAAATTGATAATAAAATTTATTTATATATCAAATTGGAGTAAGAGTGCATTTAAACTACTTTCCTAACTACAGCTTGAGGCTTAAATATAGTTCTAAAAACCAAACGCACTAATGGTCCTACATAGAAAATTTGTAAAAATAGTGCCATAGGGAAGTTTTTAATAATAGCATTCATCCATAATAATGGAACCTCTATTGTTAATCCATTATGGAGAATAGTAGCTGCTAAACTCATTAAAGGAGCCATTATGCAAACTGTAAATGATGATATAGCGAGTATTATAAATATTGGTTTGTCTGTTGGTGATACAATTCTAAATGCAAGTTTTTTAGCTAATTTTCCTACTATTAATTTTTCTGCTATAAAAGCTATTAAATATATTGGCCACATAGCTAGAATAGCTTGTACAAATGTTTCATATTGTAATCCACCTGTTGCAATAGCAATATTATAAACAGTCATAATATATACCATTGGAAATACCATAATTAGTGTAAAGATTATTTCTTCAAATTTTGTTTTTGGCATGTTAACCCTCCTAAATAATAAAATAAAAAACATGTGGTGCTTGTGCGTAAATCAGATTTACGTGCAAAGCACCACATGTTTCGTTGATTATTATATCAATGCAAATTAAAAAAAGTCAATAAAATTAATTTATATTTTTCCAATTCTCATTTAGGGAGTAAATAACTTCATTAGAAGAATTATATAATTTTATATCACTCATAGAGATTTTTTCATCGTCTATTTTATTATTAGTTAAAATATAGCTTGATTTATTTTCACCACTTTCCTCTATATTAACCCCTTCTGATAATTCAACTACTGCTTTTTTAGTTTCTTTTTTTAAGTTTTCATCCATTATAATAATGATAGCATATGGATTTTTAGGTGAAATTCCAGCAACAAAAACTTTACTTTCTTTTTTAGAAACAGAACTCATAATATATCTACTTTGAACTTCTCCTTTATGATCTGAATATAAAGTATAAAATCCAACTTGATTGCCATCATAAAATGGTACGATAGTATATTCATTGTGTATAGCTTTTTTATCCAAAAAGCTTACATTATTAGTTTCTATAAATTCCTGAACTTGTGAATCAGTCGGTGCTTTATATGTGTTTGAATCAACCTTAGTTTTATAGTTATAATAAAGTAATAATATCAAAATAGCAGTTCCTATTATTATAAACCACTTATTTACTGCTTGCTTCATCCATACCCCCTATTAATTAAAATATCTCTTAAATATTTATTTAATGATAATACATTAAGCCCCCACTGAATCAAAATGTGATTCTTGTCCATTTTTAAATACTTTAATATATTCATATTTTTTATCAGGGGTGATCTTAAATATCAACTTATTAAAAACTATTAAATTGCTTTAAATTTCTTTAAGGCTTTAGCTATTCCATCATTATTTACTGCATCAGTAACATAATAAGCTATTGACTTTATCTCATCTGTCCCATTTCCCATTGCTATTCCATGTTTTACAAGCTTAATCATTTCAATATCGTTTTGAGCATCTCCAAAGGCAAATGTATCTTCTTTTGAAATTCCTAATTTGTTAAATAAGAATTCCACTGCTGTACCTTTTGATAATCCAGGAAGATGGATATCCATTCTAATATTGGCTTCAACATAAGGGTGTACACTCCAGTTTTTTGGTAGTTCTTCTTTAAAAGAAAGCATGTCCTTCTCTGTTTCAAATAGTACTGTAGACATGTTAGCATGTACATCTTCAATCTCCCATGATAAAAATGCATCTTTAGGTTTATCTTTTGTACCTAAAAATAATTCTCTATGTTTTATATTCAAAGGATTATCTAAATCATTACTCCATGTACCATCAATTCCACTAAATATATATTCAGCATTATATTTTTTAGACAGGTTTATAATGTATTTTATATCTTCTACAGAAAGACAGTTATCATACAATACCTCATCTTTAAAGACTATATAATTTCCATTACAAAATATATACCCATCAAAATCTAAATTAGAGATACTTGTAGGTGCTTTTGATCTTGCAGTTGCAACAACAGTATAATTTCCTTTAGATCTAAACTCATTTAATGCTTTAACAGTACTTTCAGCAGGTTCCACCATTCCAGAAGGCACATCCACCATAGTTCCATCAATATCTAAAAATGTTATCTTATTTGCCATTTCGCCACTCCCCTACATTATTAATATATATTAATTCTACCATAAGAAAGTGAATATTTAGTTTCTTTATTTGAAACAAGTACCTTCTATTCAACTAATAGTTAACTATACTATTTCTCTTTTAAAATAAAACCATTTGCCATCTACACCTGATAATTCCCAACCTTCTTTACCAAGAACATTTAGCTTTTCACTAATTTCCTTATTATATTTTTTCTTATCTGTTTTAAGTATACTACTTAACTCAATCTGAATTTGTTCAACTCTGTACTCATATTGTTTCATATAATCCCCTCCAAAATATGGTTTAATTCTCAATAATTTAATTTTACAGCTAAGCTTCGTTGAAATGCAAGTATCTATAAAAAAGTCGCCAAGGCGATTATGAGCCGTCGACTTTTTTTTGCGCATCTGCCTTTCCAAACGCATGTGAGGAAAAACTGGCAGGCGCTCAATTTTCTTGTTTTTTTATTCTTTAGTAGCTTCATGTAGCCTTCTTATATTCATATCTAATTTAAGTTATCCACAACTTTGAAATAATATAATTTCCTAAAGAATAAAATAAGCAGCCAATAACTTTTTATATGATTAGTTATTGACTGCTTAAAACTCTAGATAATTTTTTCTTTTCTTAACAAGCAACTATCTCTTTAATATTAAATTCCCTTCCGCTCAATATATCAAAATCATCATTTCCACACTTCGGGCATTTATGGTTGCTCTCTAATAGATTAAAAACCTTGTTGCACTCTTTGCAGATAGCATTACAGGGTAATACCTCTATTTCAAGTTTTGCATTTTCTAATATTGTCCCTTCAGATGCCATGGGATAACAGGCTTTAATATACCTTGGAACCATAGATGAAATTTCACCTATCTGAAGTACTAGGGTTTCTATTTTTGTTATTGAATTTTGTTTTGCAAACTTTTCTACAGTTTTAACTACTTCAATCATAACTCCAACTTCATGCAATTAAACTCACCTCGTTCTACTTTGAGAAAACTGAACCTATAGATTTTTTAACTTTTTTTACTGCTATTCTTCCTTGACGTTTAATAACATGTTTAATTACAGTAGATTTCATATCCTTAAACTCAACTCCTGCACTATCATATTTTCTAACAAGGCTAATTGCGTCAAACTTACATTTAGTTGTGCATATTCCACAGCCAACACATTGATATTGATCAACTACAGTTGCACCACAGCCTAAACAACGTTCAGTTTCTTTTTTTACCTGATCTTCTGTAAATGTAACACGTAAATCTTTAAAGGTTTCTTTTGATTTGCTGCCCTCTACATGAAGAGTTCTTTGTCTTGGTAGACTATCATATCCATCTTTATCTAGGTTTTCTTTATCAAAAGCATGATATTCTCTTTCTCTACCTATAATTAAATTATCTCCGTGAAGATAACGATGTATGGAGGTTGCTCCTTGCTTGCCTAATGCTATAGCATCAATTGCAAATTTAGGTCCCGTTACAGCATCTCCTCCTCCAAAAACATCTTCTTCTCCTGTTTGATAACTTAGTGACTGAACTTTTAGAGTTTTATTAGGATTTAACTCAAGTTTTGAATCCTTTAATAAATCTCCCCATTCTATACCTTGTCCAACAGAAATTAGAACATTATTTGTTCTAACTAACGTAGTCTGATTTTCATCAAATTTAGGGTTAAACCTATTATTTTCATCAAATACAGAAATACATTTTTTAAATTCAACTCCAACTACTTGACCATTTTCTTGAATAATTGCTTTAGGACCCCATGAATTATTTATTGAAATGTCTTCTGATAAAGCTTCTTCTATTTCTTCCTCAAGTGCTGGCATCTCTTCTCTACTTTCTAAACAATACATACTTATATTAGAAGCTCCCATTCTTTCAGCTGTTCTAGCAACATCTATAGCAACATTTCCGCCACCAATTACAACTGCATCACCTTCTAATTTAACTTCTTCACCTAGATTTACTTTTCTTAAAAATTCTACGCCTGTTATTACTCCTTCAGCATCTTCACCTTCAAGACCTAATTTCCTTCCACCTTGAGCACCAATAGCTAAATAAAAAGCCTTATAACCAAGATTTCTTAGTTCATTAAGAGTAATATTCTTACCTACTTCTACTCCAGTTTTAAATTCTACTCCTAACTCCTTTAAAACTTCTATTTCAGAATTAACTATTTCCTTACCTAATCTAAATGATGGAATTCCAAGAGTAAGCATTCCTCCAAGTTTATTTTGCTTCTCAAATACTGTTACCTTATAACCTTCAGCACCTAAGAAGTAAGCACAAGATAGTCCAGCTGGACCACCACCTATAATAGCTATCTTTTCTTCTCTTTTTGCTTTTTTATCTGGTACAAAACGATGTTCTGCTTTTAAGTCTTGATCAGCTATGAATTTTTTAATTTCATCAATTGCAAGTGGTTCATCTACACCTGATCTAGTACAAGCACTTTCACATTTTCTTGGACAAATACGTCCACAAACTGCTGGAAATGGATTTTCCTTTTTTATAAGTTCTAAAGCTTCTTTATATTTTCCGTAAGATGCCATCTTAACATACCCTTGAACTGCTATGTGGGCTGGACATTCTGATTTACATGGGCTTGTTCCACTTTCTTCAACTACTTTTCTAGTTCTATAATTAAAATCCCATCTATCCTTTCCCCACTGGGTATCATAAGGGGTTTCTTTTTCAACTGGAGCTTTAATAGGTTCCTTAGTGCAAAGACTTAATCCTAAAGTTAATGCATTTGATGGACAATTCTCTACACATTCACCACAAGCAACACATTTATCTATATCTACCTGCGAAACGTAATTAGAACGAGACCAATCAGGGTTTCTATAAAGGTTTGCATTTCTTAAACCAAAACATGAACAGCCGCAACAATTGCAAATAGCTAAAGCATTTCCAGGACCTGATAGATTAGGAATCTGATGCATCAAGCCTTCTTTTTCAGCTTTTAAACAAATCTCTCTAGCTTCTTCTTTAGTAACTTCTCTACCTTTTCCTGTACGAATATAATATTCAGCTGCTGACCCTAGACGTATGCATATGTCCTCAACAGTGTGTCCACACCCTTCGCCAATAACCCTCATAGAAGCACGACAAGCACAATCAGTAACTGCAAAGACATCATGTTTTTCTATAAGTGTTTCTATTTCTTCATAGGAAGCCTTTCTTGTATCTCCATCTATAGCACTTTGGATAGGTATAACTCTCATTACACCTAAGCCTACTGGGATATTTCCTGCCATTAATGCCCCAAGTTTTCTTGTATATTCTTCAAAACATTCCGCTATTACTGGATACTTTTCTACGTTTTCCTTATTGTCAACCATATACTCCATAACACCTGGAACAAAAAGTTCAAGACAGTACACGTCTACACCATCTTCTTTTTCAACCTTAATAGATCCATCTACAGCCATCTTGTATAAAATCTTCTCAACTTCATCCTCTGGTCTACCACAAAGCTTAGATACTTCCTTGACTGTTTTAGGCTTACGAATTTCTAAATAAAGTGCTATTTCAGCTTCCTCATCTGAAGTTACAGGTTCCAAAATTCTATATTCAGGATCTGTTGGTTTTACTTTTACTAACCCACCAGTAATACCAGCAGCAATTTTATTAGATAATTCAAGTACTTTTTTCTTTACCATATTAATACCCTCCCAAAATAACTGCTAATTCTCATTCCACATTTTCACTTCATTACGTATCCACTCTATCCACTCATCCATTCCTTCACCTTTTTTAGCTGAGATTGGAATAACCTTAATATTAGGATTTAATTTTTTCACACGTTCTTTTACAGCTTCTAAATCAAAATCGAAATAGTCTAAAGCATCAATCTTATTTACTAAAACAACATCAACAATAGAAAACATTAAAGGATATTTTAGAGGCTTGTCATCTCCTTCTGGTACACTTAAAATCATTGCATTTTTAGAGGCTCCTGTATCAAATTCTGCTGGACACACTAGATTTCCTACATTCTCTAAAATTGCAAAATCAATTCCTTCTGTTCCAAGACCTAATAAACCTTGTTTTGTCATATCAGCATCAAGATGGCACATTCCTCCTGTGTGTAATTGTATTACCTTAACCCCAGTTTTTGAAACTGTGTTAGCATCAACATCTGAATCAATGTCTGCTTCTAAAACTCCTATGCTCATTTCATTCTTTAGGGCTTCAATGGTTCTTAAAACTGTAGTTGTTTTACCTGAACCTGGTGAGGACATAAGATTTAATAAAAAGGTTTTATCTTTCTTTAAATCTTCTCTAAGTAAATCAGCTTGTCTATCATTATCTTCAAAAACACTTTGTTTAATCTCAAGAATTTTATATTCGTCCATAAAAATTTACTCCTCCATCAATTATTAAATTCTCATATTATTTAGTTTATTAACCACAACTTTATACTCACCAAGTTGCTTAATTTCTTTGTATTCACTAAGGTCTGTATATAACTCTCCAAGATAAGGATTTCTTTTTGTTCTAACAACCTTATAAATCATATAAATAAATACCAATACATTTGCAGCTAAGGATGCTAAACTAAATGCGATTAGTGGTAATTGATTATAAGATGAAGCAACTGCAAAGGCTCCCTTATCTATAAAAGCTGGGAAGGTTTGGGCAAACATACACCATATTGCTAATGTTTGGGCACGATGTTGAAGCCATGCACCTTTTCCTGATGTAAAAGCACAAAGAGTTGGGGCTAAAAGTAAAGCAAACCCACAATACCATGAATGTCCTGGAAGACAGTTATAGGTATATGCAAAATTCCATAAATCATAGGCAACTATCCAAAACCAAAGCATATCTGGCCAAAGCATGTCTCTACTATTGTCATTTTTAGTTTTCTTTCTTATGGTAATTCCAATCCAACCAGTTATGGTTATAATATTCAAAATACCAGCTATAGCATTCATAAAATTCCATGGTCCACCAAGTACATACATGCCATCTGCTATACCGCCACCAGCATATTGAAAACCTACTTGAAAATCACGTGCAACAGCTTCCATTATGTTTATAGCAAGAATAAGTGGTGGGAAACATAAAGCCCATTTTTTATCTGCAAGCCTCCACTCCTTACCTGTAAACCTATTTTTAAACTTAAGATGTCTTATACACCAAAAACCAATACATCCAGCTGTAGCAGAATAAACTTTTGCAAGATGAAACCAGTCAGTATATGTAGTATCACTTAATACTGTAAACCATAAAACTGAAAGAATTACTGGTAGTGCAACAAAACAAAATAATCCCACGTACTTATTTTTTCTAGCAACTTCGTTAAATACAAAAAGGGCTATAAATATTAATATCCATATTCCCCATACACTTAAAAAAGTAGCTCCTTCAGAGTAATTAAAAACAAACATAATCTCTCCCCCTAATAATTTGTAAAATCATTCCTTAGTATTAATTTTACATTTATAGCAATTAGTTTTTCAATAGACAAAAAAAAGAAAGTGTCTACTTTGAACACTTTCCTAATATATGAAACTATTAATTATTTTAATCCTTCTTTTATAAAGATATCTATAGAGCGAGGAATACTTCCTGTTATCATTATAAGAAGTTTTTTAAGAATAACCTCTGGTTCTTCCACCATGCCTTCACTAACCCAATCGCCTATAATCCCATTAAACACATGTCTATAAAAATTAACTATAAAATTTTGATCATTTTCATTTAATATTACGCCCATCTCAATTGAACATTCGTTAACAACACTACTAAGTAAATTTCTAGAAAGCTCAGATATATAAATATTAGCCTCTGACCAATAGGAAGAATTATAAACATGCAAAATCATTTTAGAATTTTTCTTAAAATAATGCATGGTAGCTAAAAAACCTCCACCCCATGTTTCAAAGGTCCTATTTTGGGCAATTTCTTGTGATAATTCATCATAAAATATACATTTAAAAATATCCATGATATCACTAAAATAATTATAAAAGCTCTGCCTATTAACATCACAATGCTCACAGATTCCTGTAACCGTGATTTTATCTAATGATTTTTTATTCAATAATTCTTTAAAAGAGTTAATTATAGCTGTTTTGGCATTTTGTTTCATAATCTTCTCCATAAAAATCTATTCTAGTTTCTTCCCTGTGAGTATTTCAAACAGTTTATTAGAATTTTCTTCATTTAACTGAATATATTTACCATCAAATATAAGTGCAACTTTATTTCTATCTGGACTTATCCATAAAGAAACATTTTTGCGGTTAGATTTATCTTCATCATTGTTCATAAAATAAAATTGATAATCAGGCGGATAGGGCATATCAACCTTAGCGCTTGACCAATGACTTTTATTAAGAATATTTTTTACTGATTTTACGCTGTCAGGATCATTGATTTTACTGTAATATTCATATGTGCCAACTTTATCAGTTTGTTTTTCGACAATAATCAAATTACCTTCAAACTTTCTGCTAAAGAAATAAATTAGAACAATAACTAAAAATATTGTCAGTAAAAATATATAAATAACTTTCTTTCTCAAATCTATTCCCTTTCACAAGTAAAAATAATCTATTTGCATGTAATTATACCATATTTTTCATAATAAATGTATTCAATTATAACGCCCTAAATTCTCCGCCTTCTTTTATATAGTAATAGTAATGATTTAGAGCCATATCTATTATTTTATTTAATGGGATATTAATATCTGGATGTAGTAGTTTTAATTCTCCCATTCTTCTAATTGTTATATTTCTTAGTAAATAACTTCTTTTACTTTGTCCTTCTTCTTCACTCATAACTCTCGTCAATCTATCAATATTGTTTGATGAACTCTTGGCTTTATTTTCATCATTAATTTTTATTTTCTCAACATTTTCTTCTTCACTCTGTAGCTCCCCATTATCTATTATTACTTTAGTATTTTTATTAATGGTACTATGAAAAATTTCTCTTTCCACATAATCATATGGTTGCATTATAGCCCAATCTTCTATTATGTCCTCTTCGGAAGAATCCTCATCTGTGAACTCTGGATTTTCTCTTTTATCTGTCATATTAATAACCTCGCTATTTATTATCTTTACTACAATTATATTCTTAAGGAGGAACTTTGGTTCTAAAGTTCTTATATTCTTTTATTCTAAAGTTACTATCATCTTTGGTTCTAAAATTCTTATATTCTTAGCTTCCAAAGTTCCTTTATTCTTCTCGTCTAAACTTCTTTTATTCTTTTACAGAAAAGTTCCATATAGAAAAAGAAGCGTCTCTGAATTAAATCCTAATGCACCACCAGCTTATCTTCTTGTTTTAGCAAAAAAACATTAAAGAAAGGGACTGACCCATTAGTAGTGCGGCAGCCCCTTGTAATATTTTATTGTTAAACTAATCCTCTTATCCAATTCTTCATTTCCTCTGGTGTATTGAAATTATTTTTAACTTCGTATATTTTCCCACTCTGATTTCAGTATTGCATATTCATAGGTATCCATCCATAATGGCTCTCCATTATTATCTGTTTTAAAATAAACATTTTGTAATAGCAAACCTTCTCTTCTCATACCTAAACGTTCAAGTAGCTTCCAGGAATTATTATTTTTAGGACTACACATTGCAATAACACGTCTAACATTTAGATTTGTAAATGCATAATTAATTAATGCTCTAGCGCTTTCTGTAGCATAACCCTGCCCTTGATATTTTCTATTAAATACGTAGCCAAGCTCCCAGGTATCAAAGTCTCCTTTAGAGAAGTACAAGTTTCCTATTAATTTTTTATTTTCTCTTAAACAAACTCCATAAAAATTATTATCACCGGATCTTCGTACAGCCTCTTCCTTAGCCTTTTTTTCATTAAATACGTGGTATGGTTCAAACTTAACCACCTCTTCATCTGATAGGTATTCATAAAGGTCTTGCCAATCATCTTTTTCAAATCTTCTTATAACTAGTCTTTCTGTAATTATATTTTCCATCTCAATCTCCTTAATTTTATTATAGGAGAAAATCCTCCCTGTATTCTGTGATTTTAAATTTCTAGGAATATATATTGATATATATTTTTCTATATAGCTATATAACTATATATAGTATTTATGCGGCCTCAGGGGATTTTCAATTAAAAATAGGTAACTTAACGCTCAATAAATAATTAAAGATTCTTAAAAGAGTCTGTAACAAAACAATTATCATAATTTTGCTACAAACTCTTAATTAAAAATATTAAGATAACCAAACCTCTCTAGTAGAATTTTCTTTCCAAGTTCCAAAGCTTTTATAAAATTTTACTTTAATTCCACCGCCACTTAAATAAGTTTCTTTACTACTATCTGATATTGCCCAAGTGTTCTCTATTTCTATTGAAGCGTTTTGATTATCTATGCTAATGTCCTTAAAAGTTAAATAAAGAAAATCTCCCTCTTTATTAGCTTTCTCTTTTATTTCATAAGGTGTCATAACTATTAATTTTTGCTTTAAAACTTCAGTCAGGATTTCATTATCTAAATTCTCTGAGGATACAACGATATTCTCATAATCTTTTACAATATTATAATCTGGAAGCTCACCATTTTCTAAAGCTATTTTAATGGTCTTACCTATTAATTCCTCTTTTGAATTAGAATCCCTTTTGTAAAAAAAGATAAATGTAAGGGTCACCAGTATAATAACTATAGTTATTAATAGGCCCCTTTTTCTATTACCCAAAATAAATACCCCCTATATACTTAAGTTAAGTTATAAAATGTATTCAAGTTGACAATCACAAGGCTCTTTCTCAACATGCTTTTTATCATACTCTACTGCTTCAACACATCCTAAGGATTTATAAAAAGCTTGAGATTCAACTGATGAGTGGGCAGAAATATATAGCTTTTTGGCACCACGAGCTTTTGCCCATTTAGACGCAAGTTTAAAAAGTTCTCTTCCTATTCCATAACCCCTCATGTCTTCAGAAACATGGATACTTGAAAGATTTATATAATCTCTATTTTTACCTAAAAAATCACCATCAACTGATGTAAATCCTTTTAAGATCCCATCTGAAAAGGCACCATATACTATCCCATCTGTATTTATAACCCCTTTAAGACATTCCGAAAGGAAAGCATATTCTTCTTTTCCCCATTCCTCAACAAAACGAACTTCCTTAATAAGCCATTCTCCATCTATTTTTCTCCAACAATGAGTAACATTTTGATGACGCTTAAAATTATCAAAAAGCTCTATATTAAGTTCTTCTATTTGTATCTCTCTATAATTTATCTTATTTTTTAAATTTTCCATATCCTTTACCTCTCTAAAAAACATTATTTTATTGTCTTTCGCATCCCTTTGTAATTAACATATCTAGGTTAATCTTTAAAATATTTAGTAGTTTTTTCACTATTAAAATATTCTATGGGTACCTCAACAAATGCAACCAGTTTTTTTGATTTAACAAATGCGATCATATTTATTGAATCAAGATTTTCGATATTAAACATTGAGTTATAACTCTTTACTCCATCATCCTTAAATATATTATTTGGATTTGAATAAGGAATAAATATATACATTGTGTCCCACTCAAAATCAGTAACTTCTGAAAAATCTACATGTCCTGATTGTTTTAAGGTGTCTACTATTTTATGTCTTAGGGCTGTATCTTCACTTATTTTCCTAGACTTTCTAAAATTAATAAACATAGACAGTAGTATAATTATAAAAATTAAACCCACAATAAGATATTTTTTCTTCATAAGTCCTCCTGTATCTTTATTATGGTAATAATATCACATAATCACAATTAGTTTATTACTCTTTTATTACATTTAATTCACTTACTTGTTTCTCACTAAAAAGCACAGTAACAGCATAAACACGATCATATCCAAGCTCTTTATATTTTTCTGGTGTATAAAAATAGTCCACTGTATGCGCAGTCATGGTATTACCAGAAGTTACCCCTTGAACAACTAAAGGAATTTCTTTATCGTAGGTAATCTCGGCTTTATTATCTAGAAATGAGCTGAGTTGTCCCATAGTTGAAGGCTCTTGTGGTTTCTCAGTTGAAAATTTAGTTGAAGCACTTGAATTTTCACTTAAAAAAGCAATTCTATATCCGTAAAAATAATTATTAAAGTTGAGACTTAATCTTCCCTTAATATCTTTAAATTCCTGACTTGTTCTCCCAATGTTAGAATCCCATTTGTTGTCTTTTAATTCATATATGCTTATCTGAATAGATTGTACTTTATCATCTAAATTAAAATCATATATAACTTGATTTTCATAATCTCCAACCAATTTAACAATATCATCTTCTGATTTTGTTAATTCTGCTTTTTGTATATATTTTTCTTTAACTTCAATTGGATTTTTAGCTTTACACGAAGTAAATATAAGCAAAGAAACAGCAAGCATAAAAACAGATAAAACCCTTTTCACAAAATTCCCCCTTTTACAGTTATACCAATCTATCCCATATACTAACCATTATACATAAACCCAAAGTGATAATAAACCTTTATATACAATAAAGGATGTAGTTAATTTGCTTTGAAACAAATATTACTACATCCTTAAAAATATTTAAAAAGGGGTTTGATAAAAAGCTAATTAATTTAAAGTCTCTAATCTTTTTTAATGGTAAGAGTTTAACTGAGATTGTACCGAAGTTAAAACCACAACATTTACTATATCTTCTACTGAACAACCTCTTGATAAGTCATTTATAGGTTTATCAAAACCTTGACATATGGGCCCTATAGCTTCTGCATTTGCGAATCTTTGTACAAGTTTATATCCAATATTACCAGACTGCAGATCAGGAAACACCAATACATTGGCTCTACCAGCTACTCTACTGTTTGGTGCTTTTTGTTTTGCCACTTTCTCTACTATTGCAGCATCTAATTGTAGTTCTCCATCTATTAATAAATCTGGTCTTAAGGTTTTTGCAAGTTCTGTAGCCATTCTAACCTTTTCAACACTTTCATGGTCAGCTGACCCCATAGATGAAAAACTTAACATTGCTACTCTAGGTTCAATTTTGCAGACATTTTTTGCTGTATCTGCTGTTGCTATAGCTATTGCTGCAAGCTCCCTATAATCCGGATTAGGATTTACTGCACAGTCAGCAAACAATAACATTCCTTCTTCACCATATATTGAATTAGGTGTCATCATTATAAAAAAGCTAGATACTACAGATACACCTTTTGAAGTTTTAATTATTTGAAGACCTGGCCTTAATAAATCTCCTGTTGTATGAATCGCTCCTGAAACCATTCCATCTGCATCACAGCATTTTACCATCATAGTTCCAAAATATAAAGCATCGTTTACTATGACTTTGGCTTTTTCTATGGTTACTCCTTTATTTTTTCTTAGCTCATAAAATCTATCAATGTAATAATTAAGCTTATCTGATTTTTTAGGATCTACTATTAATATTTCATCTATATTGGCACCCAAATATTCAGCTTTTTTTGATATATTTTCATAATTTCCAATAAGAATAGGCTCAGCAACTTTTAACTCCTTTGTTTTGCTTGCTGCAAGTATAGTTCTTTCCTCTTCTCCTTCTGGCAAAACAATTCTTTTAACATTGGCTTTTGCTAGATCATATAGCTTATTTAAAAGCTCCATTTCTTTCCTCCTAATCCTTGAGTATTATTTGGGTGGCATAACTATCGCTTTTCCCTTAACAACAATATCTCCTTTTTGATTTGTACAAATAGTTTCTAAAATTAATCTATTTTTTTCTTCTAATTTTTCTATAACTTCCACTGTTGCGGTTATTGTATCACCAAATTTAACTGGTGATGTAAATTTCAATTCTTGCGATAGATATATTGTGCCTGGTCCTGGAAGATGCATTCCTAAAACAGTAGATATATATCCTGCTGACAACATACCATGAGCTATTCTTCCTTTAAACATAGTGTTTTTTGAATATTCTTCATTAAAATGTGCAGGATTTAAATCTCCACTCACGCCTCCAAATAAGACTACATCAGCTTCACATACTGTTCTACTATAACTAGACTTGTCCCCTATACTTATCTCATTAATAGTTCTACCTTTCATATCCATCCTCCTACAATCTCATTTTATGAATGTAAGTTATTACTTGCATATTCCTTAAAAAAATTAATCCTTCCTACTGGAATAAGATTAATTATTTTTATTTGTTAAATTTTATATAATGAAATGAATTGTCTTGAATGTTCTTTAACTAACTCTTGCCATGTAATTTTTGTCATTGTGTTATCGCTTAAAAGTTCAACTGTAAATGCCCCTAAAAGGCTATTAATTAAGGTTAAAGCCATTATTTCAGGCTCTCCTTTTATACGTTTTTCTTCTTTTAGTTTACTAAAATATTCTTCAAGAACACTTACTAATTTTCTTGAAAGCTTAAGTTTAATAAAATCTTTTTCATTGTCTGCAAGTTTCATTTGAACCTTATAAAGCTTGGTATTTTGAATAAATAAGTTATAGATTCTCTCAGTTATTAACATCATGCTATCTTCAAAACTTAATTCTTCTGTGTCATTTAATATATAGTCAACATGAGAATCTATTACATAATGTTCAGTTGTTACTTGAAACAAGTTACTCTTAGACCCAAAATGTCTAAAAATAGTTAATTCATTAACCCCAGCTTCCTCTGCTATCTGTTTAGTTGTTGTTGGATAATATCCCTGCTCAGAAAATAGTTTTAATGCCTCATGCATTATTTTTTTACTCGTATCGTTATTGTATTTCATTTTTTCTCCCTTTCAGCAGTTATAATTATATAGTAAGTATTCCCTTACATGCTTATTATTAATATTATACTATTTTTATTTCTTTCTTAACAGACAAATATCCTTTTAATATTCCAATAAATTCATTAGGTTTTTCATACATAGATGCGTGACCACATTCTCTTATTAATATATATTTTGAATTAGTAATATTTTTATAAAGGTATTCTTGTTCTATTACTGGTGTTATAAAATCATGTTCACTACTTACAATCAAAGTATCCGTATTAATTTCATTTAATCTATCTCTTATATCATATCCTTCAGCGCTTTGTATAAGTCTTATCATTGCCATAAGAAACTCTTTTTGAAAGACTTTATATAATATTTCTTTTCTTCTATTCATCCATTCAATGTTTTTATTGTAGAAACTTGGAGAATATATTACAGGTATTGTAACATTATAAAAGGTTTCTGGATCTACTGTTTCAGCTGCATTTATCCATCCTCTTCCAATGTCCTGAAGCCATGCATTTGTACAACTTGTGGTATTAAATAGTATAAGCTTATTTAAAAAATCTTTATATTTTAATGCAAACTGTAATGCAACTTCTCCACCATAGGATATTCCGAATAAATTAATCTTATCTAATTTTAATTTATCTATCACAGTTTTAACTACTTCAACTTGTATGTCTTGCTTATATAAGCTATCCATTTTATCAGATTTTCCTTGATCTAGAAAATCAAGAAGTATGACTTTATTGTTTCTACAAAGCTCTGGAATACAGAAACTCCAACTCATATGGGACATCATTATTCCATTTAAAATTACAATTGCTTCCCCATCTCCATGTACTTCGTAATAAATATTTTTCCCCTTATATTCTACAAAAGCCACATTCCCACCTCCAACTAAACTTTTCTAAATTAACCCTAATTCCTTTGCACTTCTTAAAAGCTCCTCTTTAAACTTTGGGTGTGCTATATTTATTAATCTATGAACTCTTTCACTGATTGTAGTTCCTCTAAGTTCTGCTACTCCATATTCAGTAACAACTAAATCAACATCATTTCTTGATAAACTAACTGCTGCTCCTGGTTTTAAGAAGGGTACTATTTTTGATATCTCTTCTCTTACCCCAGTTTTTTTATTTTTTACCATAGCTGTTGAGTATAATGCTATAAAAGAACGACCATTTTTTGATCTTTGTGCTCCTATTGCAGTATCAGCTTGTCCTCCAGTTCCGCTAAATTGAGTAGATCCTATTGACTCTGATGCACATTGACCAGTTAAATCTATTTCTATTGTAGTATTAATAGAAACTTGGTTATCATTTAATCCAATTACATAAGGATCATTTGTCCAATACCCGTCCATTATCATAACTGATGGATTATCATTTATAAAATCATAAAGTTCCTTTGTTCCAAGTACAAAAGCTGCCACATGCTTTCCTTTATAACTATTTTTATTTTTTCCATTTATTACTCCTAATTTTACAAGCTTCATCATTCCTGTAGTAAACATTTCAGTGTGAATTCCTAAATCTTTTTTATCAACCAATGAAGCAGCTACGGCGTTAGGTATTCCCCCTATTCCTAGCTGAATACAATCACCATCATTTATTCTATCTGATATAAGTTTACCTATTTTTAAGTCCTTTTCATTTGGCTCTACATCAAGAAGTTCAGGAACATCGTAATGTGTTTCTATCATATAATCTACATCTTTTATGTGAACTTCAACGTCTCCTAAAGTTCTTGGAAAATTCGGATTAACCTCTAAAATTACTAAATCAGCTTTTTCTATCATTCTTTTTTCATACACATTACTTAATGAAAGTGAAACATACCCATGTTTGTCTGGTAGTGTTGCGGTTCCTATAAATATATTAGGTTTTTTATGGGCTAATCTTTTTACTGCTGCTAAATGCAGATGATTCGGGATAAATGATATGTTCCCATTTCCATGAGCTTTTCTCATTGCAGCTGTATAAAACCAACCATCCATCTTAAAAGATTTATTGTATTTAGGATTAATAAAGTATTCTGCCATTTCTATAGGTAGACAAGTAGTAACTGTTACGTCTTTCACTCTATCAGCTATCTTATGAAGGTTTTTTAGAATCTCTACAGGTTCTGCAGCTGCAAGGGCTGAAACAATAATATCCCCTGTCTTTATTTTGCCCAAGGCTTCCTCAATAGTTATATATTTTTCATTTATTACATCTTTTGATTTAATTGTTTGTAACACAATAAGACCTCCCTTAGGTTTTTATGCTATCAGCCAAAGGATTTTGACTGATAGCCAAAACATAAAGCTTATTTATTTTTTTAATATATCATTTATACTCTTAAATCCAATATGTGGAGACCATCCTGTTGGGCTCTTCAAGTCCATTTTTGCTAAAGACATCTCTTGAGTACCTAGTCTCTTTCCACCAGCAAAGTCTATACTTCCACCAAAAGGATTCTTTATTGGTTCTTTTTCCATAGCTTTTATATAGTTTTCCCAGGTTATTTCTCCATCAACTTTTTCTAAACCTTTTACAAAAAATTCAGCTGCTATCCAACCAGTCATAGCATATGCATTTGCAGTAAAGTCTTCATTGGAAGCTTGCTTAACCCATTTCTGAAATTCAGCCATAGAAGGTGATGATACATCAACCCATGCATTACCGTAAACTTCATATTTATCAGCAACATCAGCTTTTATTGCATTAACCATAGTTTTATCAACGTTTACATATGTTGTTATAGCAGGTTTTGTATTTCCTTGCTTTGCTAATTCTTTTGCTATCTGAGGAAATGTACCTTGTATTCCAGCAATTATTATTGTGTCTACATCTGAATTTTTAATCTTTGTTACAGCTGCAGAAACATCCTCAGCTCCTGGCGCAACTTGTTCACTTACAACCTCAATTCCACCAATGTTTTTAGCTTCTGTTTCAACTCCTTTAACTAAGTCTTTACCAGCATCATCATTAGTATAAATTACACCTATTTTATCTGCCTTAAATTCTCCTTTAGCCCATGCTGTCATTATACGACCTTCCATTGGATATACAGGTTGTACAGGGAATATGTTATCTCCTTCCCCTTTAGTTGCATTTTCGTTATAAAGAATTCCTGTACCTGTTGCAAAGTATACAGACGGTATTCCTATTTCTTTAAGATCATCTAATGTTGCTCCAACAACTGGAGTTCCAAAGTGACCTACTATAGCAAATACTTTTTCATCATTTACAAGTTTATCTAGTATAGCCTTTCCTTTTTCAGGGTTAAATTCATCATCTTGATGAACATACTCTATTTTTCTACCCTTAACCCCTCCACCTTCATTTACCATTTTGAAGTAAGCTTCAATACCAGCTTTAAATGGAACCCCTACTGGAGCAAATGCTCCTGATGTAGCTATGCTGTTACCTACTTTTATAGATGTTTCAGTAACTCCTTGAGCAGCTTCCTCTTTTTTACCACACCCCGCAAAAGCCATTGTTAATGTAAGTGAAGCTAAAAGTAATGAAATTTTTTTTCTCATGAAATTTCCCTCCATATATTTAATTTATTTTTGGGCTATATATTAAGGATTGCTCCCTAAAGACTTACTCTCCCCCAAGATATGCATCTAATAATCTTTTATCTTGGATTAACTCACTTGCCTTTCCTGAAATATTTATTTCTCCAACTTCTAAGACATAGGCGTAATTTGCTATTTTTAGAGTTTGAAGCGCATTTTGTTCAATTATAAGTACTGTTGTTCCTTCTTGATTTATTTCTTTTACAATTTCAAATATATTTTTTACTATAAGGGGAGCTAAGCCTAATGATGGTTCATCTAAAAGTAATACTTTAGGACTAGCCATTAAAGCTCTTGCTATTGCAAGCATTTGCTGTTCTCCACCACTTAATGTTCCTGCCACTTGTTTTCTTCTTTCCTTTAATATTGGAAAGTATCCATAAACCCTTTCAAAGTTTTTTTCTATTTCTTTCTTTTTCTTTAGAGTAAAAGCTCCTATTCTTAAGTTTTCTTCTACTGTAATATCAGCAAATATCTGCCTACCTTCAGGTGATTGAACTATCCCTAATGATGTTATTTTCTCTGGTGATAAATTAGTGATATTTTTCCCATAAAACTCTATGCTTCCACCTTCTGCGTCTACAAGTCCAGATAAAGTTTTTAAGGTAGTTGTTTTACCAGCACCATTAGCTCCAAGTAAAGCAACTATTTCCCCTTCCGTAACTTCTATATCTATTCCTTTTAAAGCTTTTATGCTTCCATATGAAACAGTAAGATTTTTTATTTTCAAAGCTAAATTATCCATCTTACTCATCCTTTCCTAAATAAGCTTCTTGAACCTCTTTATTAGTTTGAATTTCTTTAGGGGTGCCTTCTGCAAGTTTTTTCCCAAAGGATATTGCACATATTCGATCACAAATATCCATTACAAGTCTCATGTCATGTTCAACTAGTAAAATATTGCATTTATATTCATCTCTTATATTTCTAATCAATTTTGCTAACTCTAAGGTTTCAGTGTCATTAAGACCTGCAGCAGGTTCATCTAAAATTATTAATTTAGGATTACTCATAAGTGTTCTTCCAAGTTCTATCTTTTTTAATACTCCATATGGCTGACCACCTGCTAGCTCAGTTTTTTTATCTTCTAGTCCTAAAAACTTAAGAATTTTTTCTCCTTTTTCAATATTGTTTTTTTCTTCTTTTTTTGCTTTTCTAGTTCTAAATGCATTAGCAAATAAACCTGATTTATAATCAATATGAGCCCCTATAAGTAAATTTTCTAATAAACTTAAATCCTGGATAAGCTCGACATTTTGAAAAGTTCTAACAAGTCCGAGTTTAATAATATCGTGAGTATTTTTATCTACTAAATCAACATCTTGATTTTTTAAGCTTTTAAATATGACTTTTCCATGATCAGGTTTATAAAACTGTGTTATGCAATTAAATACTGTAGTTTTACCAGCACCATTTGGTCCTATAAGTCCATATATTTCACCTTCATTTATGTGAAAGCTTAAATCCTCAACAGCCTTTAAACCACCAAAAGCTATAGATAAGTTTTCAATCTTAAGCGTCTGCATTAAGCTCATTTACCTTCACCTTCTTTTTATTAATATAGTTTTTAATGTCTTTACATATATAAACCAGTCCATGTGGATAAAATAGTATTACAATTATTATTAAAACTCCGGTGAATACATAAGCAAGTCCATCTATGCTTCCTATAACAGGTAACTGCTTTAATATTAGTTCTGGAACTCCAAAAACGATTATTGAGCCTACAATTGGACCAGTAATAGTTCTTAAACCACCAATAACTATTATTGCAAGTATTTGTAGAGATAAAAGTAAATTCCATGTAGCTGGATAAGAAAATCTTATAAAATGCACATATAAAACCCCACCTAAAGATGCATATACTGTTGCAATTGCAAATGCTGTAAGCTTATATTTAAGCAAGTTTATTCCCATAGCTTGAGCTGCTGCTTCACTAACTCTCATTGTTAAAAGTGCTCTGCCTGTTGATGAATGTATAAAATTATCTGTAAGTATCATAACTAAAATCAATATAACAACAATTAATATAAAGCTTGTATCTCTATTAAAATGAAAACCAAAAATTTCTGGATAAGCTGCTTTTTTTCCTGAAAAGCCTCCTGTTATATTGTCAAATTCTATAAATATCTTTTTAAATATCTCTGATACTGCTAAGGTTGCTATTGCCAAATACATTCCTGAAATCCTTAATGATACAAGACCTATTACAAGCCCTATTATTAGAGGCACAAGTATTGATATTATAAGTGATAATAAAAAAGGTAACTTTAAATCTTGAGTCAGGTATGCAGATAAGTAAGCTCCAAGCCCCATAAATCCTGCTGTTCCTAAAGATATAAGCCCTGAATATCCTAAAAGAACATTTAATCCTATTGCTACTATTGCGTAAAACAATATTGTTCCAAAAGTAGTTATGGTAGAACTTTTAATAAGACCTATATTTTGCAAAAATGGTAATGACCCTAATACAATCCCTAGCAAAATATATTTACTATATCTATTTTCTAAAAGTTTCTTCATATTTTTGCTCCTCCTATACCTTCTTTATTATTTTCTTTCCTATTATTCCATTTGGTCTTATGACTATAAATAGCAAGATTAAAGTAAATAGTATAGGTTCTCCCCAAGTTGATGAAACATAATATATAAGTATATTTCTAAAAAGTCCGATTATATAAGCACCAATAACAGGTCCATAAAAGGTTTGAAATCCTCCAAGTACACAAGCTATAAGTGCATTAGTTTGTACATTATCCATCATTGATACGTTTACAGTAATAGCTGGTGCAAGCATAAGTGCTGCTAGTGTACCTAATGCAGCTGCAATTGCCCAAGCTCCCATAGTTACTAAAGATGTTGGAACCCCCATAAGTCTTGCTGTTTGTTCATTAGAAGCTGTAACTCTTACTGCAAGTCCCCATTTTGTATTTTGCAAAAAATAAAATAGTACTGACATTATTATTAATCCAACTGATATGTTTAATAATGCATTGTAAGATATAGATGCTCCCAATATACTTACTGTTCCACTTTCTATAAACTTAGGAAAATTTAAAGGAGTTGATCCAAATATCATTGGTGCAATACCAAGAAAAAGCATTATTATTCCAAAGGTTATGATTTGTTTTCCTACTGGGGATGTTTTTTTAGCTTTTCTGATAATAATAATATCTACTAATACCCCTGATGCAAATGCAGCAATCATTCCTACTATAGCCGCTGCCCATGCTGGTAATCCCATATGAATAAGTGCAAATGTTGCAGCAAAGGCATTAAACATTCCTATGGAACCTTGTGCAAAGTTAGTAGTTCTACTTGTTCTAAAGATTATTATTATTCCAAGGGCAGCTAGGGCATAAACACTTCCAGTTTCTAAACTACTAAAGAATATTTGAAAAAATGTATCCATATGTTAACACTCTCCCCATTTAATTACGTTTGCTGACCATACATAACCTATTCCAGCTGCTATCATAAGTACTACTGATCCATCTTTTACCTTTCCTTCTTTTAGCGCAAGTTTTAATGAAAGTATCTGATCTACTTGTCCCATATGACCATAATCAGATAAGTAAATTGATTGTTCTTCTTGTAGTCCTAGTTCTTTTAACATAAAATCGTGCATAGATTTTTTAAAATGTAAAACTGCAAGATAATCTATATCTGCTCTTCTTAAACCTGATTTTTCTAAAGCCTTATCAATACATTCAAACCAATTAGGCATTGAAACTTCATTTAGTCCATCTTTCATATGTTTAGCATCCATTAACCTAAGTGATTTATATCCTTCCAAAACATTTGATTCATTGAAAGGATTCTCAATTCCCCCTATTTCAACTCCTGCATCTCTTGCAAAAGTTCCATCAGCTTTTACATGTGAACCAAGTACAATATTTTTACCTGAATTTTTCTTTAATATAATTGCTCCACCACCTGCTGATAGATTGTACATCATTGACATATTTGAATCTGAATAATCAACAAAATCACCGTTTCTATATCCTCCAACTATCATGACAGTATTAATTGAATCATCTGCTAATAACATATCTTTAGCTATCTTTAGAGCTGATACTGTTGTACAACATCTATTTTGAATATCTATTCCCCATGCGTTTTTTGCACCAATCTTTCCTTGTATGTAAAGAGCTGATGTGGTAAGGGGATATTCTTTCCATTCCTCTCCCATACATAAGATTACATCTATTTCTTCTGGAGATATATTAGCATCTTTTAATGCATCAAATGCAGCTCTTACTCCCATCTCTTGAGTTCCATCATCTTCTCCTGGTATAGTTTTTTCTACTATTCCTAATTTTTTTATTACAGCTTCTTCACTCCAAATACCATTTGTTGCTTCAGAAATCTCCTTAGCCGTCATCTTAGTTTCTGGTATATAAAGCCCCAGTCCTACTATTCCTACACTGTTCATATTAATCCTCCATTCCAATGATATAGAATGTAAGTATTTACTTACAATTCAATTGTAAACATTTTCTTATATAGCTGTCAATATTAGTTTTTGAATTTTCTGATTATTCTTGAAAATGTATTTTTTAGAAAGAAAATTTGATAAACTATTAAATTTTCTTTAACTTTTTTTAAAACAAATAGGAGCCTGAATATTAGTTCAAACTCCTACTAAAAATTTTCTTATATTTTTAATTTTGATTCACTTATTTGCTTGGTATAAATTCAATTATTGCATTTGCAACTGCTTTCATATTATCAATCATTGGTGAATGTCCTGAATCCTTTAATAAAACTAGTTTTGAATTCTCAATATATTTATTTATATCTTCAGCCATGTATAACGGAACTACATAATCTCTATCCCCTTGCATTATCAAAACCTCAGCCTTTACAAGGGAGCATTTATTACTACCTTCTTCAACTCCATTACTTTCATTAGTCATATTAAAATGTGCCAAAGCATAATCCACATCAACTAAATTTCTCTGAGTTAGCATGTCCTCTAAGTATTCATTATATTTTTCATCTTTTGGTCTATTATGTGTATAAATAGCAGCATTCCATACGGCTTTATAGAATTCTTTATTTCTATCCTTTAAAGCATCTAATACAGGCTTAACTTGCACTGGATCTTCTGCAATCTCTTCTTTAGTTTTTAATAATACCTTCGTAGCCTGTCCACTAGAATCTTTTTTATATATAGGATACCCTTTAACCCCTACAGACTCTAATAATACTACTTTTTCTATTTTTTCTGGACAATTAGCCGCTAACTCTAAAGCAACCCCACCACCTGTTGACCAACCAATAGCTGAACATGAATTAATTCCTATAAACCCCAAAAACTCTTCAATGTCTTTTGCAAAATCATTTAATGAATTAATTGGTGTGGTATAGCTAGACTCCCCAAATCCTCGCATATCCACTGCAGTTATTTTGTACCTGTCTTTAAGTTCATCTACGAGAATATCCCAATGTTTTGATGAAGACATGTTACCATGGATAAGCAGTAAATTTTTCTCTCCTGTTCCCTCTTCCCTATATGACAGTGTTTCTCCATTAGATAAAGTTACTTTTTTTAATTCAAGAAAGTTGACCATATTTATCCCTCCTAAAATATGAAAGTAATCGCTTACATTAATATCGTATAACATTTTTAGAAAACTTACAAGCTAATAAAATAAAAAAATGTAGTAGATCTATATAAAAAATCTACTACACCTCATAATAAAGTTACTCTAAGTTTTATTAAAATTTAGATGTCCTTTTCTTTTTCACTTGCCTTTTTTAACTGATAAAGGAACTGCAAAACAGGATCATTTTTTATCTCGTCTTCTTCTTGAATTGCAGAAATCTTATCATTTAAAGATTTAAAGTCAACATATTGAGATAACTCTTCTACGGCTATTTTTAATACATCTTCATAGGTTAATCCTTGATGCTCTCTCTTAATTTCAAACTTCGGGAAATTTAAATCTGGAAAAAGATCTCTTAATGTTAATTTGTCCATATCTTGCACCACCTTTCAACAAATATCTATAGTTAATTATCGATATTTTTGAAGATTTTTTAATATATAAAGGGCTAATTAATAATTTAACTAATGGCTTTAACTTATGGAAATAAACCCAATGCTTTCATTTGTTGAGGCTAATCTTCTCTACTAAGTAAATTACTATATATCAATATTACTGTATATAAGCACTTCTGTGCTCTTCAACCTTCATTAGATTCATTATATTAATAAAAAGTTAAACACCTTATTGCTGTAGGAGATTCCGCAGGAATGCTCCATTAAATTCATTTTGATTGATAATTATGTTTAATAAAAAGTTAAACATTTAAACATTTAAACATTTAAAAAGTTAAAAAGCTGATTAGAAGTGTTCAAATTTTCTTTTTATTGAATATTATTTTATTAATTAATTAGTAATTATACTACATTTCATGTTGAGGTTAATCTAAATATCTTGTAGAAAATGGTGCTGATATTCATGCATTTCAATACATCCAATGTTAAGGTTAATCTGAGTCATTGCTTTAAGTGTAAATGGCTTAATGAATTTCAATACATCTCATGTTAAGGTTAATCAAAGGAGGTGTGAAAGGTGAGCTTAAGACAACTTTGATTTCAATACATCTCATGTTAAGGTTAATCAATGATTTTATGAACAGTATTAAGGAGGATTAAAGGATTTCAATACATCTCATGTTAAGGTTAATCGAATTTAGCTATATTGGTTGAGGGGGTATTATACGATTTCAATACATCCAATGTTAAGGTTAATCCAGTTGGCTTCCCATTCATTCCTTGTCTTAATGTATTTCAATACATCCAATGTTAAGGTTAATCGTTCTGCTACATCATGTTCTGTTTCAAATGGAAGAAATTTCAATACATCCAATGTTAAGGTTAATCTAGTTGTATCAAAAGTAGATTTACGAAAGAAAACCATTTCAATACATCCAATGTTAAGGTTAATCATTAACAGTATAAACTTCTTCATCATTCATTTTGAATTTCAATACATCCAATGTTAAGGTTAATCTCAGTAAGTGGAATAGATAAAATTAAAGCTTCTTAATTTCAATACATCCAATGTTAAGGTTAATCGTCAGCTCAGATGTCTCAGAAGATTCCGAAGCTTAATTTCAATACATCCAATGTTAAGGTTAATCCCAATAAGATCTACATTCCGGAATATGAACTAACCAATTTCAATACATCCAATGTTAAGGTTAATCAGAGGAATCTAAAAAATTTAAAAGATGGGTAACTAGATTTCAATACATCCAATGTTAAGGTTAATCAAGAAGCTTAGATAAACATTGTATAAAATGCGAAACATTTCAATACATCCAATGTTAAGGTTAATCTAACAAAACTTATTGAAGATGTAAGGACACCAATTAAATTTCAATACATCCAATGTTAAGGTTAATCTATTTTATGTTTTCCTTTTTCCCAACATCTTAATATTTCAATACATCCAATGTTAAGGTTAATCTATGTTTTTCAAATGAGTTTATATCTCGTAATGAATTTCAATACATCCAATGTTAAGGTTAATCTTTATTATGAGTACAAATATAAAAGTGGCTATAGAATTTCAATACATCCAATGTTAAGGTTAATCATATATGGAATCAGATGGAACGCTTATAGGTTTCAAATTTCAATACATCCAATGTTAAGGTTAATCCTCTTTTTAGATGAGAATATAATAAGAGTTTCTAGATTTCAATACATCCAATGTTAAGGTTAATCTTATAACTTTGACCTGAATTATCCAGTTCCTTTTTATTTCAATACATCCAATGTTAAGGTTAATCCCTTACACAGGAAAAGGACTTAAGCCAATGACATAATTTCAATACATCCAATGTTAAGGTTAATCGCGTCACAGACAGCCTTTACGCTGCTGGAGGGAGAATTTCAATACATCCAATGTTAAGGTTAATCTACGGCGTCGCCTGTTTTACTTTCTATTAAAGCGCATTTCAATACATCCAATGTTAAGGTTAATCGTTGCGAAGCAATTAAAATTATAAGCTTCCTCTTGCATTTCAATACATCCAATGTTAAGGTTAATCCCTAACGGTCAAAATGTACCACGTCCCGATAACGAATTTCAATACATCCAATGTTAAGGTTAATCCTGCTATATAATCAAGCATGTAGGCTGCATACTCATTTCAATACATCCAATGTTAAGGTTAATCCTAAGAAGTCGTCCCACTTTAAACTCATTTTAGTAGATTTCAATACATCCAATGTTAAGGTTAATCAGCATATTTAGATAGCAATTCATATGTTAATGATGTATTTCAATACATCCAATGTTAAGGTTAATCTTACACTTTAAAAACAATAACAAGTCCACGTTATAGATTTCAATACATCCAATGTTAAGGTTAATCAAGACTATCCTAGTATGAGGTTGCTTTTCTCTCAACATTTCAATACATCCAATGTTAAGGTTAATCCAGCAGAAACAGCTCAGAAAATACTCACAGAATCATATTTCAATACATCCAATGTTAAGGTTAATCTACTGTAAAATAGTCATTCCTAGAAATGAACAGTGTCTATAACATACTGATTTTTCAGCATTTGCTAGATTTTATCCCAAGCTACTCTGCTTAAGTTTTATTATATACAAAAACACCTTCTAATTGAAGCATTTTCAATTGCTAAAAGCATTTATGAATTGGGTTTAGGTTGGGATAAAACTATATTATTAATGTTTCGCCAGTAACTCCCCCTGTTCCTATAACCTCTTCTCCAAATACATTATCATTCATTAGTTTTATTATGCAGATGAAATCTTCATTTTCGTCTATTACTTTCTTTAGGTCTTTTTTGAGGCTCATTAGTCTTGAGGGAGATATTTCTCCACGAAAAACTGACTTTTGGAAATGAGATAAGTATTTTTTACATACTTTAAATACCTTATTCACTCTATTCTCTTTTACATCATAAAAAAGAAAGGCATAGTTATAATTTAGTTTTTGTTTTGTATTTGCCATAAACTACATCCCCTCTTTTATAGAATATGGAATAAAATCTTTATCTTCCATTATTGTTTTTATAAGCTTGTAACCATCTAATTTAATTGCAGTATTTAAAGATACATTTCTTTTCAATTTAGGATGCATTGTAACAGCTTGAAGTCTATCTTCTAAGGCTTGTATAAAAATATTTCTTCCCTCTTCATTTAAAATACAGTAATTCAACTTCTTATCGAAGTGCTTCTGTACATTGATTTTTCTATTGTTCACTAAATCAAATATGGTTTTAAAGGTTAAGGCTGGTTTAAATACCTCACTTAAATCTAAACTTAAAGAAAATCTCCCTTCACTTGGTTCGTGAAGAAAACTTATGCCTTGATTTAGATGAGTATTATATATAGCTGTTACTGTTTTAGCATAAAGTATACTATTACCAAAAGATATCATTGCATTTAGTGGATTATCAGGTGGTCTTTTTACTCTTTTATTAAATACAAAATCTTCTCTTAAGAAATACTTAAAGGTTGAATAAAATCTCTGCCATATTTCACCTTCTACAGCTAATATCTGCTTTATGTCAGAAGCTAAGTTTAAAGCTTCTATACTTTCTTTTTTCAAAAAATCAAGCACATCCTTTAGCTCTGTTTTACCATGTTTATAATAGTGATTTAAAACCTCAATAATATTTTCTCTTATTCCATTTACAATGGCTTTAGCTATGTACTCTCTCTTTTCCATAAAGATTTTAGCCTGTTTTATAGTTACCTTTCCACTTACTAAATATTCTTTAGGATAAAAAGTTCCGCTGTACCCTCCATAGTAGTTAAAGAAGTGGATTGTTATATTAGCTTTAGATAAAAAATCTAATAGCTTTGTATTTAAAGACACCTCATTTAGACAGTAGATTTCAGTTGTATTTTCTACTGGAATATAAACATTTTTATTATCTTTTCTGAAACATAGAGAGTTATCTTTTCTTGTAAGTTCTCCCATGGAACCTATGTATCTAGTTTTCCCCATATACTTTCACCTCTCTTATATATAGCAAAATTCATAGTAGGCACATTTCTTGCAGCCTCTTTTTAAATCAGGTGAAGGGGCTCTCTCTGAAGTTATTAGTTTTTCTATTTGTGCTTCAACTTCATTAATCTCCTTCTCATTTTCTTCGTTAAGCTCTATAAACATTGTTTTTGATTCAGATTTATTTTTTTCTATAAACTTAACCTTACCTTTTTTCTCAATACCTTTAGATTTTAGAACCTTTAAATACAATAGTACCTGCCACTTAACTGCTTCGGTATCAGCATCTGATTTTTTCATTTCAACTAGATAATCTCCTGTGATTTTATCTATTTTCACATTATCTATAGTTATCTCTGTATTTTTCTTTCCTTCTGCACTTATCTCGTGTAAAACCCTTCCTATTCTTACATCTTCACTATTATCCTCAAGGTTAATTCTGTTTCCTAGAAGCCAGCATTGTCTTTTACAATGGAAATAATAGTTTATAAGTGTACCTGTTATTTTCATAATCCTCACCTTCTAAATAATTTCATGACCATCTCTCTTATCAAAAGCCTCTCTATCAAACTTGCCATTTTTAAAATACTGCTCATATTCGGAAATCTTAAATATATCTCCAATATTATCATCATAAGAATTCTCAAACCTATAAACTTTATAGGTGAAATAACTTACTTTTTCATTTATTATAGATAATTTCACCTTCTTTTCAGCATATTCCATGGTGTTATCTTTTAATAAATTCTTATATTCATTCCATACATCTTCACCTTTTAATAACCTTCCATCCTTCATGGTTATTTCTCTAGTGAAAAATACAGTATAATCTTTTCTATCATCATCTATTAACTTCATCTTATTTTTAACTTCTTTAAAGTTTAGTCTTCCTACCGAATCGTTAATAAACTGCTTAAAGTTATATTTGTTATTTGCATTTTTTTGCTTTTCAATTTCAAGGTTTATTTTGTCATAATACTTAGGAAATATCTTTGAAAGTAGAATTTTTCTTATTTCATCATTTAATAAGGTAAAGTCAATATTTTTCCTTAAATCTTCTTTATATATTTGGTCTGCCTTATCCATGTTGAAAAAGTAAACTATTGAGTCATCTTTTATACAGGATCTATTTATTCTTCCTAAAAATTGCTCTTCTGCATCAAGTATTGAAATATCCTTAAATCCAACATCCATGTCTATATCAACACCAGCTTCTATTACTTGAGTAGCAACTAATATACACTCATAATCCTTTGAACTCTTAACCTTAGAGATAATCTTTTCTCTTTCTAACTTGTTGTCGTCTCCTGTAATTAATAAAACATCTTTTGAAATACTTCCCTCTTCTACTAATTTGTTAAAGAATTTATTAGCTGAACTTTTACTTATAAACTCTACCACTACTTTTTTCTTATTTTTACTTACTTCTTTGACTTTTTCATATAATCTATCTTGAATATCTTCCTTTACATCTAACAAAGAAAAATCCAATTTAACCCTGTCCCTAAATAAAGCTGAGTTATAATATTTATCCCTATTTTCAATTAAATAGGAGCAGCTTCCCTCACCCTTTCCTATATCCTCAAGTCTTGGAAGTGTTGCAGACATTATAATAATTTTAATGTTTAGAAGTTTACTATAGCTTTCTAAAAAGGTTATTATCTCTTTCCACAAGATATTTCTGTAACTCTGAATTTCATCTATTATCACTACACTGTTTGCAAGATGGGTTAGTGGAAAACTATCTTCTCTAGAAGTACCAAAAAGATAACTAAAGAAATTCACATGAGTAGTTAAGATTATCGGATAATGTACAAACTGTCGACTTAATAAAGAACTTTCATAATCTATAGTTGTCTTTAATCCTTCAACTTCTACACTTTTATTATCTTCATTTTCATCTATGGTTTTAATGGGAGTTACAGAGTTAATTATTGATATACTTTCTTTAAACCTAGGTTCTTTAATAAATATTTCTTCCAAAGATTTATTTGTCTGCTCTACTAAGGTGTTAAAGGGGAAAATATAAAATATCTTATTTAGTTTTTTATCTTTTTCTAACAGTTTAAAAGCTAGATTAACAGAGGTCATAGTTTTACCACTGCCTGTAGGAGCCTCAAGATAGAATATATTTTTTTCTATATTTTTAGTGATATTATCCTCTACTTCTATAAACATTTCACTTCTAAGCCTATTTATATCCTTATCTTTAAATACCTTTTCTCCAATTCCATTTAAGTAAGCTCTATGCCTTTGAATATTCTTATATTTTTCACTTGCTTTATAAATCTCATAGTAATCTTCATAATTTTCTAAGGTTCCAAAATAACTAATCTCTTTTTGATTTTCATATTCACTTGTTGCATAAAAATCACTGGTAGTTAATAAAGAGGATAGTAATTTTGAGTAAATATAAAGCTCAATTCCAAGGGTTTTTGAGAATTTATCTAGGAAATTATTTAAATCTCTATTGAATCTTGATTCAAGGTGTTTTGTAGCTATTGATATTTCAGTTATAAAATTAGGAAAAATCTCATTTCTTACTTCCAAATAATTTTTTAAAGAACGTAACAGTTCATCTTTAAACTCATCAAACTCAGCCAATTGACCATGATGTTTTGATATTACATAAGAATTAATATATAAAAAAACAAGGAGAAGTTTTCCATCTTCTCCCTTTACTTTAAATACTTCTCTAATGTAATGATTAAAATATAAAATAGAAGACAGCATCGAATGTTTATAATCATCAGTTTCTTCAGAAATCTTAAAAATTTTATTATCCATTTTTAATCTTTGAAAATTCCTATTTATCTTACCTAAATCATGCAGATAAATAGCATTACAAATCATTTCTTTCCATAGTTTAACTCTTGAGGGTTCGCTTTCTTTAAAAAAAGACTTCTCTAGATTTAGAAAAACATCATCTAAATTTTTAACTTTTACAACTTTAAGAAAGTAGCTATATACCAAATCCATATGTTCTTTTAACTTTTCTTTATGACCATCTTTTCTTGTATGAGCATAAAACTTATCTAGGTTTGAAACACTTTCTTCTATTTTAAATAGATCTACATTATCAAAATACATAAATCCTCCATTAGAAAAAATATAATATATTTTCTTCCTCTCTATATAAATTAACCTCACTTAGCTTATCTAATTTCATATTGTTAGCCATCATTGTTTCTGTAATATATTGATTAGTTGTTTCCTCAAGTTTAATAGGAAGTTTTTCTTCATACTTCCATTTGTTCTCTAAGGAATCTTCTAAATCATCAAAATCAATATCCTCATCTTGATCAGTGGAAATACTAAAATCCTTTTTAAAAACAAAACTAGTAACTTTTGTAGCTTCATTTTCTTCCTTAAGATCAACAACAGATATATCTTTAATATTGGCAATATGGTCATTTTTACCTAGATAAGGGATATAAACAAATCTCCTATTTAAAAAGCGTTCTTCAATTTCCTTAAAGATTGGCGAATCACAGAGCTTAATATAGACATTCCACTCTGGATCCTCAAGCCACTGCTCTTTGACTATAAGGTTTCCCCCTTCTTCCTTTGAAGCGTATCCCACAGAATTATTAAATATCTGAACCTTTTTACTAATGTAGGCTTCTGAATTCTTAGGTACAATAGAAACTTCAACATCCTTAAGCTTCTCATAAAACTCAGGATAAGTATCTTTTCCTTGGTCAGCATAGCCCTTTAATCCTAAAACAGCTCCTATAATTCCAAGAAGAGCAATCTTATGAATACTTCCATAGGTAAAATAGTAAAAAGAGTTAACATCAGGTTTCTTAAAGAAAGCCCCTCTGCCGTTAAGATTAAACTTTAAAGCCCTCATACTTATACCTCTTTTCTAGTAAATATATTAAAGTATTTAGCCTTTTTAATATTTCCTTCCACTCTTGTTTTGTAGTTATTGTAATATATTTCAACGCTTAAAATTCTATCTTCTAAATCATTTAAAAGCTCTTCAAATCCTAAGGTAATTACATCTATATCTTTTTTATCAAAGCTTATATATTGTGCTAAATCAGGCAAATATAATTCACTCTCTGTCTCAACAAATATTGCAAACTCATTTTCGCAGCCTACTTTTGAGTTAGTATTAAAGGCTGTAGCACTAACTAAGGCAGCTTCTTTGAACTTCTTATAATCTTCTTCTGTATAACCGTCTGTTACTCCAAGTTCAATAAATCCACTGTAAGCTAATGGATTAATAGAAAATGGGTAAAAATAATGAGCTTCATCACTTACAATTTTTGTTCCTAGAGTTGTAGAATTAGCTTCCTCATTTTCCTCTTTGTCCTTTTTCTTGTTATCTTTAGCATCTACTCTAAAAGGTGATAATATCTGTTGCTCTTCAACGCTTATATCTTTGAACTTATTAAATCCCTGCCCTATTTGAACTGCACCAGTTATACCTATGTTATTTCCCCCTTCCGCAAATGTAGCTCCAAAGTTTTTAACATCTATAGCAGTAAATAAGTTTTTAACCACAGTCTTTGTATCCTTGGCTTCTTTTAAATCTTTAACACTAAAGATTTCTTCATATCTTTCTTTTAGAGATTTAGGTCTAACTTTTATTCCCTCTTTTTTATCTTCCTCTGCTTTTAGGGATTTAATATATAATACCTTTTCACCTTTTTCCACCCAACCTCTTTTCATTGGGTATTTTAAAGCTTTATCACTTCCAAATACATCCCCACTAGATATTGATTTAGGATATCCACTAAAATCAGCATTCCAGTTAGACATTATTGATTTTATTCCTATAACTCCATAAACTCTCTTATCCATTACTCTTGTCCTCCCCTTTTTCATAAATCAATCTTGAGTATAAATATCCTGCTATAAGCATATCATCGTTAATATTCTTCTCAGGAATATACCCAAATACCATAGCTTGAAGATTATTAAATCTTTTTCTTCCATATTCAATGGTATAGTTATATTTCTTAAATAATTTTTTCAATTCAAGTTTTAGCTTTTCATCTGTTCTGCAATTTAATATTGGATTTAAAAGTGAATGCATTTTTTTAGCTGATTTATTTAAAGAAAAATAGTAGCTAACTAATTGTCCAGCTGCAAAATAATATTCATCATCACTTTCTATTTCAGATGTATCATTAAGATTGATCTTTTCTCTCACCCTATTAGATAATTCTTTTAAAATACTTCCCATATCCTTATCCCCTCCAAAATAGTTAATTATAGCCCATCTTAAGTTAAACTGTTCTCTTGGTTTTACATCTTCACATATAGAGTCTTTAATTAACTCTATAGACATTTTATTAAAACTGCTTCTTACAACCTTGTCATTGCCTTTATAAAACCAGTTAAAATAAGCATTTCTATTTAGTATAAGATTTTCTTTTAATCTTCCACTATTTATCCTTATCTCTTTAGCTTCAGTAAAATAATTTTTAGATAGTAAATTATAAAAATAAACCCTATCTATTACCATCTCTAAATCTTTCTTAGTATCTATGTGGTCATCAAGAGGTTTTTGTTTTGCTTTTTCATAATCTATAGGAATTACTTTTTTATATTTGAAATCATAAACCTTCTCGCTCATTAAAGTTATAATATCAAAATCATGAACTTCAACTTCTTTTCCTTTTTTTATTCTTAGAAAATATCCACTGAAGTTTCCTTTAGGTTTATCTCCTGGCTCTAAACATTCAATTCCCTTTTCACTTATATAGATGTTGTACTTTCCTTCAGAAACTTGATTCATTAGATAATCAAAAAACTTCTTTTGCATTAAAACTTCTTTTTCATCAATTAAATATGGAATGGTGTTTTTTCTGGTCTTATGCTCTAAATAAGGTTTTTTAGCATTTAGACCCATGTTATCATTAGGTAATCCATATATATTTCCATCAATAACTTCATTATATTGAGTGCTGTTATATATGTTTGGTAATACATACTTTTCACTCTCTTTTTTATAGATTTCAATATCCCGCTCAAAAAATATCTTTAAATAGTTTTTATCATCATTGTATTTATCACTAAGACTGAATATATTTTCTTTTATCCATGATTTTATTTTTATAAGATCTTCCTCATTAACTTTTCCGTTCTTTTCCTCAATGTTTTCATACATAAGCTTTTTTTCTTTATCAGCATATTTAATAGTTGGATCTAGTAAAATATTATAGAAACTTTCTATTATCTCATCTGTTAATTTTTTAGGATTGATATTCTCCTTTTTTATGAAAAAAGTAAGATAATTATTGCTGTGAATTACCTTTTTACCATCTATAGGTTTATTCATGTCTATTAGTTTTGAGAGATAATCCCTTTCTGCAAAATAGGAGTATCTACTATCAGTTCTATCGGTATCTTTCTTTTTAACTTCAAAAACATCTTTTATATTCCACTCTTGATCTACAAGCATATAACTCCCTTCAGCTAAAACATAACTGTCAGTGATACACTTGTCCCCTCCATTTTCATCATATTGCTTTTTAAATATTTCCAAACAATCTTTTAGCACCTTTTCACCTTCCTCTCAATAGAAATTTTCTTAAAGCCACTTAAAATTTATGAAACCAAATCCTCTTCCGTTCATCTCACCAAGTCCTGTCCCAAGTGCAAAATATATTAACTCCTGAGCTAAAGAATTATCAGCGATATTTATATTTAGCTTGTCACCTAAAACACTTACATTTTTATATTTAGTTGATATAGGCTTTTGATTATTAAATCTTATGTGATTAAAAAATTCAAAATCTTCCTCTATAGACTTCTGGGTAAATGAGTTGTATTTTTTTATTAGATTTAGTTTTAAACGTTTTTCGTAATCATCTAATGAGATATGATTTTTCCAATATCCTTCATCAGATTTAATAATGACTGGAGTTATAGAATAGATATCTGAAATTTGTTTCTTAAGTACATTTTGAGATGATATTGTTAAAACTTTAAATTTTTTATCGAAATAATTTACAAGGTTTTTTACTAAAAACTCTTCAAGTTCACTATCTACTGTTCTAATAATAAAGGTATATATATTTCCTTCTTTATAAACCTTATCCCCTTCAAGTGGGTACAATAAGTTAAATGTATAATATTTAAACTCCCTGTTTTCATGAAATTTAAGATACTTTTCGCTTTTAGAAAGACATCTATCAATAATTGAAGTTAAGGAAGCCATTGTGTCTTCTAATCTTATATTTTCTAAAAGATATACCTTTACTTTCAGTTCTTTCACATTAATCCCCATTTTTATCTCCCTTTTTAGTTGTAATATATAGTACGAGCTGTATATATAAATTTTTACATTTATATATATATTCTGTCAATGAGTTAATGAGATATTTTTACAATTTTATTACTTAAATTTGAAAAAATTTAATATATTTCTTAACTCAGTAATTAAAGGAGTAACAATTTCAGCATATTTCAGAAAATTTTTATTTTTTTTATCTGCTTGCTCTTTTCTATATGTTTCTATTTTTAAATTTTTAATATATATTTTCTCAACTATTGTAATTTTACTTATACTAAAACTTGATTGAGTATTATCTTTTAAAAATTCTTGTGAAGAAAGGGCATCTAATTCTACTGGTTGTTGAGTTTCTTCTAGGCTAGTGGTTGTAGTTTTTCTTTTATATTCTAAAATATTTTTAACTTCTCTCATTTATTTTCTCCTTAAAATAAATTTTCTTTAAATAAACTATTATTGATTTTTTTATAAAAATAAGGATTTAAATCATATTTCACTTTACATCAAATGTTACGGTTAAAAAGTTCACTTAAATAAACTATTATATTTCAATACATAAAAATGTTATTATTAACTTTATTTATATTTATTTTATTCTAAAAGTTTTTATGCATAAAAAATTAGCTAAAGATACTGGGAGTCGGCTATTTTTTTACGCGTCTGCCATGTAGAGACTTATTTGCAAGTCTCATCAAATCATTCTAGCCTTATTCCACAGATTCATTAGAGTCATTAAAGAAAATTAGACTAACGCTTAGAAAAGCGTCCACCGAATAGAAGTGCACATTATTGCTGTAGAGGCTTCTTCCCAAGCCTCATTAGATTCATTATATTAATTAAGAAGTTAAATGCTTAAGCATTTAAAAAGTTAAACATTTAAACATTTAAAAAGTTAAAAAGCTGATTAGAAGTGTTCAAATTTTCTTTTTATTGAATATTATTTTATTAAGAGGTGATGAATATGGTTAAAAAGGAAAGTCTATCAGAAAAAGAAATAGTGGATATTACAAAAGAAGAAAATGAAGAAACTATTGAGTATATTGGTCTTAAAGAAGATGAAGAGATTGATGGTGAAGTTATTAAAGTTCTTATAAGTTCATCATATGAAAATAAAGTTTCTAATACTGTTGATGATAAAAGTTTAATAAATAAATCAGAAGAAAAAAAAGCCTTAATAAAAAGAAAGGGGAAACGTAAAACTCCCGAAGTTGATGGAGAAGGGTATGATGTTAGGAGAACTTATCAATTAAGAAAATCTACAGTAGGAATGTTAAACAAACTTATTGGAATGAATCAAAATATAGATATACACATGAATACTATAGTTGATAATGCTATAAGAGAAGCTTATTTTCGAGCTTTACTGAGAGAAAAGAATAACCCTTTATAAAAAGATTAGATAGACTAAATTATAATTGAAATTTAGTCTATCTACCTAATAAATTATTATTAGCATGATGTAATTTAAAAAGGTGGCTTTTTTATGGAAAGAATAAATTTAAATAAAACTTTGAGACTTGCAATAATACTAATAGGAAATTTTATATTAGAATTATTTTTACTTTATACATTTTTTTGGCGTATGTTAATATATTCTGATATTCCCCCATCTCCATCGAGATCAGATATAGTTGAACTGGGTAATTTAATATTGATCTGTATAGTATTATTTAATTTTAATCTGCTATTTATGATATTTACAAAAAATAGAGAATAGAAAAAAGAAATACAAGTACTACAAGTATACCTGTATCTCTACCTATATATTTAGAGTAAATATTAAAAGACCTAAGTAATTTAAATTTCATTATCCTTTATTATATAAAAGATTTATTGATTTATATAAAAGGGATATTTATCAATAAAGGTTTTCTATTTCAATACATCTAATGTTAAGGTTAATTTTATAGGCAAGATTCTTATAATAATTATAATAAGACATTTCAATACAGCCAATGTTAAGGTTAATATCTCTTACCTGTGGTTTAGGCTTTACTAATCCTCTATTTCAATACATCTCATGTTGAGGTTAATCCAAAGTGCTCATAGAACTCACTATTTGCTATGTTTATTTCAATACATCTCATGTTGAGGTTAATCTGCTGCTTTTTAGCTTCACGTATGAGCTTTTCTGCTATTTCAATACATCTCATGTTGAGGTTAATCAGCACACTTGCAGCTAATCCCGTACCTTGGACACCAATTTCAATACATCTCATGTTGAGGTTAATCTTCTCTATTGCTATTTTTAGTTATTTTGTTTATTCATTTCAATACATCTCATGTTGAGGTTAATCGATACTTCAATTCAACAACTTAGGGGTGTTTGTGAATTTCAATACATCTCATGTTGAGGTTAATCTTGGACAAAGAACTCCCATGTTTGTTTCTTAGCATATTTCAATACATCTCATGTTGAGGTTAATCTTACCAAAGCCAAATAATGTTATATTCTGTTTATATATTTCAATACATCTCATGTTGAGGTTAATCACTTTAAATGGTGGAAAAGTATTTATAGATAAAGCATTTCAATACATCTCATGTTGAGGTTAATCACCAACTATTACAGCAATAACTTGACCTAATCTATGATTTCAATACATCTCATGTTGAGGTTAATCAGAAATAGTCTCAGTTTTGAGGCTTTTTCTTGTTTAATTTCAATACATCTCATGTTGAGGTTAATCAAAGAGTGAAGATTTAAAAGAATTGGTTGATACTATATTTCAATACATCTCATGTTGAGGTTAATCCTTGTCCTTTGGAGCTTAAGGAAAAGATTCTTTAATTTCAATACATCTCATGTTGAGGTTAATCTTATTAGAGTATGTTTATATTTCAATCGTAGTGTTAATTTCAATACATCTCATGTTGAGGTTAATCTCTAATATTTATATAAGTGGACAAGTAAGGCGTATATTTCAATACATCTCATGTTGAGGTTAATCGCTAAAAGTTTAACTGACTTAGGATTCCTCAAATATATTTCAATACATCTCATGTTGAGGTTAATCCGAAAGGCATACTAGATTGCCAATAATAATTTAAAATTTCAATACATCTCATGTTGAGGTTAATCGAAAATGGGGATTTAATAAAAGATGTTTTGCTCTAATTTCAATACATCTCATGTTGAGGTTAATCAAGAAATCAACAATGGTTAGCTGATAAGTTAAACAATTTCAATACATCTCATGTTGAGGTTAATCGGCTATAGACAAGCATGATATGATTGATTGCCTAATATTTCAATACATCTCATGTTGAGGTTAATCCTTCAAAAAACTTATTAACGTCACAATCTAAACCATATTTCAATACATCTCATGTTGAGGTTAATCGGAAAAGGGAGAAAAAATAATTAAAGAAATTGAAAAATTTCAATACATCTCATGTTGAGGTTAATCGAGTGAAGAAAAAGCTAATGAAATAATCGATTTCGATTTCAATACATCTCATGTTGAGGTTAATCTAATGCTGTTAAAATACTAATAAACAATAATATAACATTTCAATACATCTCATGTTGAGGTTAATCAGGCTAATAAAAAATCCAAGCGATAAATTAGCCTTATTTCAATACATCTCATGTTGAGGTTAATCAGCATGTCCCACGGTACATTAAATCTAAGTACACTGATTTCAATACATCTCATGTTGAGGTTAATCGTATATCGTCGTCCCTTTTGCGCTTGCTGGAGTTCGATTTCAATACATCTCATGTTGAGGTTAATCATATTAATAGCAAAAGCTTATATTAAGAGTAGGAAGATTTCAATACATCTCATGTTGAGGTTAATCCTTAATCTACTTATCGCTTCCTTTGAACTTCCACCAATTTCAATACATCTCATGTTGAGGTTAATCCAGACGGTGTAAGTTATACTAAATATGCATCACCATTTCAATACATCTCATGTTGAGGTTAATCAAGCGACAACAACCAACTAAGAGAGACGATTAAGAAATTTCAATACATCTCATGTTGAGGTTAATCTGCTTGTACCTCTTCGGTTAACTCGAAGCTCTCCAATTTCAATACATCTCATGTTGAGGTTAATCGAAGCGCCTAACGCGTCTACAGTTACAACAACCATATTTCAATACATCTCATGTTGAGGTTAATCCCTACAAACGGATCTAATGTTTAGGGTTGTGGTTGATTTCAATACATCTCATGTTGAGGTTAATCCCACGGAGAAAACGCGTCTCATACGCCCGCAATCGAATTTCAATACATCTCATGTTGAGGTTAATCATGCCAGTAGTAAGCAGAATACCAAAAAGAATATGATTTCAATACATCTCATGTTGAGGTTAATCTTACATCTAAGTTAAAATTGTTTTTAGCTAAAAATCATTTCAATACATCTCATGTTGAGGTTAATCTTGCCCTTCTTCGGGACTCTTTTCTAATCCCCACAAATTTCAATACATCTCATGTTGAGGTTAATCGTGTAAAAATCAAGAAAAGACATCTATTACTTTTAAATTTCAATACATCTCATGTTGAGGTTAATCGAATACAAAAATAGAATTACTATAGGAATAAAGAAATTTCAATACATCTCATGTTGAGGTTAATCCTCCTTGTCCAACAATAAGGATATTTAACCCTTGTATTTCAATACATCTCATGTTGAGGTTAATCCCTTTATGTAAATTACAAGGTTATATGATAATATTGATTTCAATACATCTCATGTTGAGGTTAATCAATTCAGTCTTTGCTTTTGTAGATACATACATAGAATTTCAATACATCTCATGTTGAGGTTAATCTAAATAGTTTTAAAAAGCAAAGTATCAGTATAAACAATTTCAATACATCTCATGTTGAGGTTAATCAAATATTATTATCAGAACAAGAAGTAATTGACTTATATTTCAATACATCTCATGTTGAGGTTAATCTACTGTAAAATAGCCATTTTCAAAAATACATTCTTCGGCTAAAGTATGTATTTAGGGGCATTTCTTAAGTTTCATCCCAAGTTAAACCATATAAAACTTATTATACATAAAAAAGTCCTATAAATGAAGTCCTTTCAATGATTTATTAGTCTAAATCTCTCTTTATAGTTTGGGATAAAACTTTGTTTTGCCTATTTTTATACCAAAACTATTATAATCTAACTGATATATTTACTTTACTTCTTTTACACAGCAAGTGTCTTTATTTTTGCCAATTATAAGCGTATTTTCAGTGGTTTCGATTGGTGAAAAAGAAGTTTGCCAATAAAATTTTATTTTAGCCTCATACATATCTTCATTTATTTTCTTATAAGATATTAATTCATATTTATTAAGCCATGGGCTTGAACCCCCAATTATCCAATAGCCTTCTTCTGGCTCACCTAATTTTTCAATTAATTCCTTTTTTAATTCCTTACAAGCAACTGCATAATGGTAAACCCCATTTCTTGTACTTTCGCCCTTTGCCCAGATATCAATAACTTGCTCTGGAGATGTTGCTCCTAATTCATCTAACGCTTGCTTAAAAAAATAAATTTGACCTTTGCTTTGCTGGTGAGTTATAGCAGTATAATCTCTATTCCTCTTTTCACTTAGATTAGCCATTATGCTTTTACTATCTGTACCCTCTGTCTTTATGACATTTAAAGTTAAAAAGATAAGAATAATCATAATGAATCTTAATACTTTTTTCATAAAACCACCTCTATAACACTTTTATTTAATTTTTAGTTTTTGTAAAATAAGTTGTTTTATAAGTGGTAATACTCTACCTACTACAGACATAATAAATACAAGGATTTAAACCTAAGTTCAAATCCTTGTAAAAGATATTTTTATCAAGCATGAGATAACACTGGGAACATAATCTTATTTGATGAAAATAAGTTTTCTTTTCCTTTCAATATAAATAAGGTTGTATCTTCCTCATGAAGTTTATTTATCTTAAAATCTTTAACTTCTTTTGGGGTAAATCCTAAGATTGCTGTTTTAGTGTTTTCCTCAGATACAATAGATAAAATCTCATCTAGAGAACAGTTGCCTTTACAGAAAATATCGTAACATATTAAATTTTCATCATCATATTCAGCTACCACAATAGCTTCATGCTCTTTTATATAATAAATCTTTTCTTTCATAAATTGAGAGCAATAGAACATAAGTAGTCCCTCATTTTCCTCCATAGGTAATGCGGAAAAAGGATTTGAATTTTTATATAGATTTAACAGAAGCTGTTTGTCGACCTCTATATCCATATTAAGTTTTCTAACTAGTCCACTTTTCTTATTAATGTTTTTGGAATATTGATATTCTTCAGCTTTTTCAAAACCAAACTTAGGATAATAATCTAATACTCCATCATTAGCAAATAAGTATATAGCATGGCATTTATCTCTCCACTCTTCTAATACTTTTTTAATTAAGAAGCTGCTTAAACCTTTATTTCTAAATTCTTTATCAGTCATAACAGTTCCTAATTGTATATATATTCTTTTTCCCTCATTCAATCTTGTTTTGATTATATTTACTGAAACATTGGCTACTACTTTATCATCTTTTAAAAGACAATACGGTATATAGTCCTCTCCCCAGTAACCATTTTTATGCCAAGCCTCAAAATTAAGTTTAAAGGTGTTTTGTGCTAATAGATTGAAGCTAGTTCTAATTATATCATTTTCCCTTATATTATTAATAAACTTATATAAATCTCCATTAATCTTGTAATTCATTTTTTTGACCTTCACTTTCGTCGAAAAACCCCATATATTAACTATGGGGTTTTAAAACTTCTAATTATTTATGAATATTTTGAGAGAATTGTTTCATTATATTTTTAACTTCCTCTACTTTTTCAGGTTTCAGTAAAGAAATCATTTTAGGGATAAATACTACTACTTCTTCTTGGGTGAAAGTTCCTTCTTCTTGTTTCTTAAAGCTATCACTTAGAAGTGCCTTTGCATTCTCTACCTTATCTTCCTGTACTCTTTCTAAAATAAACTCATAAAACTTTTCTTGTCTTGGATTCATGACCTTACCTCCATTTGAATATACTCAAATAATTTTATCATGAAAAAATTCTATAATAAACAAATATTTTAAATAATTAAGTTGTCCATATAATTATTGAGTTATTTCGTTTACATTGGTATTATTTACTTATATACTATTTTTACTAAAAATGGAGGGTTTAAAATGTTAAAAATTCTTTTGTGCTGTGGTGGTGGCTTCTCTTCAAGTGCTTTGGTAAACAGGCTTAAAAAAGAGATAATAGAAAATAATATGGATAATGAATATAGTATTGAATATTCCCCATTTTTATTGGCTAAGGATAAGACCGCTGAGTTCGATGTTATAGTATGTTGTCCTCATTTAATAATGAGCGTTAACAATCTTATAAAGGACTATAATCCAGATATCCCCATATATATTATGCCGCCTAGAATGTATGGACTTATTAAGGCTAAAGAAGTGATACAAGATGCTAAGGATGTTGTGGATATTTACAACAAAACTAAGATTAATCCTGTGCATTTTCCAGGAGAAGATAAACCTTTAAAAATAACAAGATCTATTTCCTATAGAAATGCTAATCCTAGTTATACTGGATAGTGTTTTTTAAACTATAAAGATAAGCCTCATAGATTATTNNAATAATCTATGAGGCTTATCTACTTTCAAGCTAATATGAGACACCAAATAGGTATTGATATCAAGGTCATAATTGTTGAAAATACTACTAATTTTGTAGCAAATATATAATCTCCATCATATTTAGCTGCCATAATTGCTGTAGTACTTCCAGCGGGCATTCCAGATAAAAGTACTGATACTCCCGTAATTATAGGATCAACTCCTGCTAGTCTACATCCTAGATAAACAAGTCCTGGTATTACTATAATACGTATAACTGTAAAATATAAAATATCCTTATTTATCATTGTCTTTAAATCTTTAACTTCTGCTATCATAGAGCCTATTAAAAGCATTGTTAAAGGTGTGGTGCATCTTCCTATGGAGACTATAGTATTATGAACAAAAGCTGGTGGTCTTAGGCCAGTAATCATAAGGGCTATCCCTATATACACTGCTATCATACAAGGATGAAAAACTACCTTTTTAAATGCAGCTTTTTTGTCAGTTTCATCAGTAAACTGTGCTAATCCAGCAGACCACATTACAATTCTTGTAGGAATACAAAAGATTGATGAATACATTAAACCAGTTGCTCCAAAGGTACTTTCTGCAATGGGATTTCCTAAAAACGCAGAGTTGGATACTAATGTACCATATTTTAAGACCTTTCTCTGTCTTATTTCAAATCTACCAAATGCGAATCTACAGATTAAATAGCATAAAACTTGAGCTATTATGCCAATCACCATTATAGTTCCAAAAATCTTAAGTATACCCATATTAAAATCAATATTAAAAGAAGTAATAATACTACATGGTAAAATCAAGTTTAAAACAAGTTCTGTTAAAACCCCTTTTGAATTTTCCGTTAGAACTCCTTTTTTCCTTAATATTATTCCTATAATAACCATTAGAAACATAGTTCCTTGAGTTGTCCACATAACGCTGAAATCCATTTAGCTACTCCCTTTCCTATTAAGTCTAATCTGCTTCAATTAATGGTTATTATATCATATTTTTCAGTTAAAATTTTGATTTTTCATAATTATATGGGATACTTGAGCCGACAACTACGTCTTCTATTTTCTCAATTATAAGCCAATCGTCCATATTACCTTGGTGGTCAAATTCTAGTGGTTCTATTTCCTTTACGCCACTAAATTCAACTAAACACATACATTTTTTGTGCCAGCGGTCTTTCTGCTTTTTAGATAAGTTTAGCTTAGGTTGATTTTTATCTAAAGTCTCATTTATTTCATCTTCTGAAAGTTTAACGTAATTTTGAACAGATTTAACCATAGCTTCAGCAGTTATTTTCCCTGTCCCTTTTTTCATAAGGTAAAGCTTCTCTCCCTCAAAAACTCTACTATGAGGTATTTTTCTGCCTGCAGCTGCTCTTATTATCATGGTTTTGGAACCCTCTAAGATTTTCTCAAGTACCTTTTCCTTATCATCACAATATACTAAATGTACCATGCTAAACCACCTTCTTTTCTACAGGAATCCAAACTTCATACTTAGCATTATTAGGATCTGGAGAAATATATACCTCTATATCTGGTGCATCTGCATATTCATATCCTGAGGTTGGTAGCCATTCTGTTACAATTCTTTTCTCTAATTCCTGAATAGACTTATTAGTTCCTTCTCCAGAAAAAATAGCCCAAGTTGAAGCAGGAACAACATATTCCTCAAATGAGTTATCAATTTCCTTTTCACTTGTAACTGCTATAAAGTATTTCCAATCTTCTTTTTCATTACAGCAACTTACTCCTAATAGTCCCATTGGAGCCCCGTCCATCATAGCTGCAAGTTTTGGTATAGTTCCATCTATTGATAGTTTTCCCCACATCTTAGGTACAGTTTCAAAATTCTTTTCTATTTCTTTTTCTAAAGGTTCTGAAACTCCTATTATTCTAAAAGCTTCTCTTTTCTCAATCCTATAATCCATACTTGTATCTCCTTTTATTGTTATCATAAAGCTAACAGGTGGAAAAGCTTTTAATAAAACCCCTTCAGATTTAGCTTGAGATGGGGCTATTCCATGAACGTTTTTAAATGCCCTGTTAAAGGCTGTAGGAGAATCATATCCATATTTAACTGCTACATCTATAACCTTTTCATCACCATTTTGTAAATCTACAGCAGCTAAAGACATTCTTCTACGTCTTATATATTCTGATAGTGGTATGTTGGCCATATAAGCAAACATCCTTTGAAAATGATATGTAGAGCAACATGCTATTTTGGAAACTTCCTCATAATCAATCCTATCTCTCATATGCTCTTCCATATAATTAATGGCACTATTTAATCGTTCAATCCATTCCATACTGTTACCTCCTAACAATAAAATACAATATATTCCTTTTAATTACCTCTCTTTTTGTGCACAATAAAGAGAGGTTTATTTAATTATACATTATATTCCATAAAACTTCCATGTAACAATATCTATATGCTAAAACTCTATCTTTCTAGGTTCTTTTCCTGAAAAATCTGAAATCAAAGCACTTCCATGCTCAAGATAAAATACCTTAAAAATAGGATTATCTGCTGATTTATAGCCCTTCTTTACAGGCTCATGTACATTTATAACTTTTTCTTTTATATTTATATCTTCACAAAACTTAATTTCTCCACTTATTCTTAAAACTACCATATCTCTTGTTGTAACTGAATACTCAATATATGGGTGATTTTTTAATTGTCTATAAACATCTTTTAAGCTATTTGTACAAAAATACAACTTACCCTCATCTTCAAGCATAAAACCAAAAGTTCTAACCCTAGGTTTTCCATCATCTACAGTTCCAAGATATCCATTTACATTTTCCTTCAAAATTCCTAATACTTCTTCCATTTTTCTACCTCGTTGATTTTAATATTTTTTATAAGTATAATGTTAAGGTGCTTTAAAAAATATTACAAGTACGCACATCGATATTACATAGTCATGTCAAACTGACTATTGAGAAAGGAAGTTATTTATATGGATGATTATTCACACGTTTGCCCTGTTACTGTAACCCAAAATATCCTTATGGGTAAATGGAAACTTTCAATTTTATGGGTTCTTCATAATAAGATTAGAAGATTTGGTGAACTACAAAAACTTTTGCCTCAAATTTCACGTGGTGTTCTTACTCAACAATTAAGAGAGCTTGAGCATGATGGTCTTATAAATAGAAAAGTTTATGGTGAAGTACCTCCAAGGGTTGAGTATTCTTTAACTGAAATAGGAATAAGTTTCATTCCAGTAATGTCTCAAATCATGGAATGGGGTGTTGGATATATAAATAAAACTTCTAGCTGTAATGTAGATGTCTGCATTAAAAATGATTTTCCTTGCAATAAATGCCATGAGATGCTAAAGGATGATTAAATCTTTTTTCCAACAGCAGCAAGATATATTACAAACTCTTCGTCTCCATCTAATTCTAAAAGTTGATCCATCATTTTTTGATCATATATACCTATAGCGCATGCTCCTGCATTAATAGATTCACTAGCTAAATAAAGATTTTGGCATACATGTCCAATATCTATTAGAATTTTTTTATGCGCTGTAATGTCAAACTTCCATTCAGAACGATATGGGATAGTGCTCCACGCAAAGAGAGCAGCAGCTTTTTTAGCGAAGTTAGGAACAAAGGGCTGCTCTAATGTTATTTCATCAACCTTCTCTTCTATATTATTTAACTCAAACATAAATAAAAGTTTATGCTGATCTGGAAGATATCTATATACTCCATTTTGTATTCCTTTAACTCTCATTATAAATAAATATGTTTCAAATGAATGTGTTGCCCCACTTGCAGGTACTGTTCTTAAAGTAATTCCTGATTTATTAGTATCAGTAATTCCTTGAGTTGCCCATAATAAATAGGATAATTCCTCAAGAGTTATTGATTCATTACTATAAAATCTTGTGCTTCTTCTTTCTTTTATACATTTATAGATATTTTCGTTTTTAATAGTATTTTCACTTACCTTTGGTAGATCAATTATGTTAGAAAATGAAGTATAAGGTTTTACAATAGGTGGCTGAGATATTCCTTTCATTTTATCAGTTTTTATCTTCTTAAATTTACTAAAATTAGACTTTAAAAAATTTCTTTGCTCTTCATATCTTCCCATGAAAATTCCTCCATTATTATCTTTACTTTATATAATATCTCATTTAACAAAAATTTCAGTAACATACGTTACTATAATCAACTCATTATTCAAATTTCTAATACTTTTACGTATCTTAGTAGCAAAAAAGTGCAACTTAGTTTTATGAGTATTTACTAATGAGTTATTAAATTATATAGTAAATTTATAGGAGGTGCAAAATGAAAATACTTATTGAAGAGTCTCCTGATAATGAAGATACGGAGTTAATAATTAAGTGCAAGTCAGTAAATGATGAGGTTAAAAGAATAATAGAATTAATAAAACTTTCTGATGAAAAAATCATAGGTTTTTTAAATGGAGAATCCTATGTTGTTGATCCTATTAAAATACTTTATTTTGAAAGTGTAGATAAAAAAACTTTTATGTATACAGAAGATAAGGTTTATGAAATCTCCTTAAGGTTATATGAACTTGAGAAGAAAATGAGTAAATATGATTTTTTTAGATCTAGTAAATCAACCATATTAAATATTTCTAGAATAAAAAAACTATCTCATAAATTTAATGGTAAACTTGAAGCTACTTTAGATAATGATGAGAAATTATTAATTTCAAGGCAATATGTATCAGTTATTAAAGAAATATTAGGCTTCTAAAGGAGGGTTTTATATGGAGAAACAATTTAAACTGATAGTACAATTTAAGTTTGCATGGGGGTTAATATTTACTGCAACTACTTTACTTTATTCTATTGTAAGCTTAATTTTAGGAGAAAAAACTATTGAAATAAGCCTACTATGGAAGTTTGTAGCTATGACCTTATTATTAACCTTGATACATTTTTTAGTTTATGGAGAATATATCTTTAAATCTCTATCTTCACAAAAGAAAGTAATAATTCATTTTACTCTTTGTTATATGGTATTATTTATTTTTTCTTATCTTTTTAATTGGATTCAAGCTATGAACATACAATCATTTGGAATATTTACAATCAGTTATTCATTATTGTATTTAAGCATCTCATCTTCTTTATTTTTTTATTACAAAATTACAGGTGAAAGACTTAACAACAGACTTAAGGAATATAAAGAACGTAAAGGGAGGATAGATTAATGAAAATAATAGATATTAAAAATCTAACTAAAAGCTACGGTAAAAACAGAGGAATAGAAGATATAAACCTAACTGTTAATGAAAAAGAAATATTTGGTTTTATAGGTCCAAATGGAGCTGGCAAATCTACCACTATCAAAGTTCTTCTAAACTTTATTTTTCCAACACACGGAGAAGCTAAGATTTTTGATCTTGATTGTGTAAAAGATTCTGTGAAAATAAAAGAAAATATAGGATATGTACCTAGTGAGGTTAGATATTATGGAAATATGAAGGTTAAGGATATTATTTCCTATGGTGAATCTTTTCATAATAATATCGATAAGGAATATGTACAACAAATGTGCAAGGACTTTAGTATAGAACTTGATAAAAATATATCTGAACTATCTTTAGGAAATAAAAAGAAAGTTGCAATTATACAAGCTATTTTAAATAAACCAAAACTTTTAATTCTTGATGAACCAACTAATGGACTTGATCCATTAATTCAACAAAAACTATTTGAAACTCTCACCAAATTAAAAAATGAAGGATCAACAATATTTTTCTCAAGCCATAATTTAAGCGAAGTTGAAGAGTTTTGTGATAAAGTGGCCATTATAAAAGAAGGAAAGATTATAGATATTAAAGATATTAGGGAGTATTCTAGGAAAAAGATAAAGAAAATAACTATTAAAACTAGCGAAGTCATTGAAGAAGAGTTAATATCTTTAGGAATAGAAAACCTAGAAAAAAATAACGAAGTTTTAAACTTTTATTATTCTGGTGCTATAAACCCTCTTTTAAGCCTTTTAAGTAAATATAAAATTGAAGATTTAACTATTGAGGAAAAGAATTTATCTGAAACCTTTATGAGCTATTATTATAAGGAGGACAAATAAATGAATGTTTTTAAAGTTGAAGTAAAAAGAGGATTTAAATCCCTGATTATATGGAGCATAGTTTGTATTCTAATGATTATTTTATTTATGTCAATGTTCCCTTCTATGAAAGATAGCGGTATGAAAGAATTAGTAAATACAAAAATGGATGCTCTTCCTGAGGTTATTTTAGATGCCTTTAATTTAAAAGATGCTCCTGATTTCTCTAAATTAAATGAATACTTTGCTTACGTTTTTCAATATATTGCAATGGCAGGAGCTATATATGCAGGTATTTTAGGAGCTAAATCACTGATTGAGGAAGAAAGTGAAGGTACTATAGAATTTTTATATGCTAAACCTATTAGTAGAACTAAGATAGTGACCTCAAAAATTCTATCATCTATAGCTTTATTTTATATATTTATTATACTTATAGCAATTGGTTCAATAATAATTGCTTTAGTAGTTAAGCCTGCTGACTTAGAGGTTATTAATGTAGTAATGGATATGAAAAAACTTTATTTAGGACTTTTTTTAGTAGGAATGGTGTTTATGTCCATAGGATTTAGTATTTCAGTCTTAATACCTCATCTAAGATTAGCTACACCAATATCTATTGGTACATTTTTTATAACTTATCTTTTAGGAATTTTCTCTCAAATGATTGATTCCTTAGAGTTTTTAAAATACTTTTCACCTTCTAACTATGCTGTACCCTCTGAAATTCTAAAGAATGGATTTGATACTACTAACATACTACTTGGATTAATAATAAGTATTATATGTATTACCCTTACCTATATAATTTATAGAAAAAAAGACTTTAGAATTTAAAATATAAGCTCATAATAGAATTTAGTTTTTCTATTATGAGCTTTATCTTATTTATCTTTATACTCAACTGAACCATCTGGATATTTTGCAAATCTTCCCTGCTCTCTTGGATGTACAAAGTCATCTCTTCCCCAAGGCCAGCCTCCAAAACCAGTAGTTCTATAATCTGAAAAAGCCTCTACAATGTCTTCTTGAGAATTCATAACAAATGGTCCATAACTTACTACAGGTTCTCCAATAGGTTCCCCTTCTAAAAGTAGCAAATAGCTTTCTTTATCTCCATTTTTTATTTCTATTACCTCATCTCCAGCAAGCTCTACTCCGCTTTTTACTTTTATAGTTGTTCCATCAATTGTTATGCTATCTCCAGAATAGAAATAAACTGCTCTATTCAATGTAGACGAAACCTCTTCTAAAACAAAAACTGCTTCTGGTTCCATTTTAATAACTGCTATTCTAACATTATTTTTTTCATCACCAGCCCAAGAATTAGGAGATGGATCTAAGCTTCTAGTATCTTTATAAGAACCTGCTACAAGCTTAACAGTGCTTATTTTTCCATTAGTATCTTTACTCTCTATAACAGGAACATCTTCCCTCCATAACATCTTGTAATGAGGATCAACAAACTTATCTCTTTTAGGTAAGTTTAACCATATCTGAAACAATTCCAATGGATTATCCTTATCTCTATTAACTAAAGGGAACATCTCAGTATGGTTACAGCCTTTACCAGCTGTTAACCACTGTACATCTCCTGCTCCATATCGTCCTGTAGCTCCAGCAGAATCAGCATGATCTACTATTCCTTCCTTTACTATTGTTACTGTCTCAAAACCTCTATGCGGATGTTGTGGAAATCCTGGAATCACATCACCATGATACATGCTCCATCCATCTTTCCCTTGAAAATCACTTCCAATATCTCTTCCAGCTAAAGAAGCATCTGGTCCCATCTCATCATTTCCCTTTGGAAAAGCGTCATTATGATATGCACAAAATAAAAATGGATCTTTAGTTTGCCATTGTGTACCTAATTTATTTATTTTAATAATTTTATTTTTCATAATTACCTCCTTAATATTAACTTATTTTATAATTAAAGTTTGTGAGAATTCAAAAGATTTTATATAATATACTTTTTCATGTTACTTACTTTTAGTAACAATATAATTAAACCATATTTCTTCGATTTAGTCAATAATTATTATTAATTATAAAACTTGAACCTAATATTAATATTAGTGTAAAATAAAGGTATAAATAAAAAAGTTTAGGGAGGAAAATAAATGGATGAAATAAATTCAAAAGAAAATATAACCTGCCCTTCATGTGGAAGTTCATTTGTTAAAATAATTATAGAAAAGAAAAATGAAGACTTTGATATCCCAAGTGGTGTTATAGGATATATTTGTATGGGACCTATAGGTTTATTATGTGGGTTGTGTTGTGCTGATGGCGAAAAAGATAAAACAACATGTATATGCAATAATTGCGGAACGAGGTTTAATGGGTAGTGAAAGATAAAATCTGGCTCTTTTTTATGAAGTTTTTCTCTAATACTTGTCATCAAAAGGCAGATAGAAGTTTTTTTATTAATAAATATCAATTCCCTTTATGCGCAAGATGTACAGGTTTACTTTTAGGTTACATCTTAGGAATTCTTTTCTTATTCTTTTTCTCGCCCCTTCCAACTTTAATATGCTTATCATTTCTAGCAATCATGTTTATTGATTGGTTCCTTCAACATAAAAAGATTAAAGAATCCACTAATTATAGAAGACTTATAACAGGTTTTTTATGTGGCTTAGGAATAATAAGTATCCTATCAAACACCTACCTATTACTAAAGAATATTTTTTTACATTAATGAAAGACCTCTGCTCTTTTTCGAGATTTGATTTACAAAAGCTTTCAATGTTATTTTAAGAATAAATAGAATGATTTAACTTAATTTTTACTCCTTTTCTTCAATATTTACTTTATATAAATATTGTGTACCCCAATCACATAAGGATTTAAAAACAGGTTCTAGTGTTTTTCCTATTTCAGTAAAAGAATACTCAACCTTTGGCGGAATTTCTGGATATACAATCCTTTTGATAATATATTGTTCTTCAAGTTCTCTCAATTGCTCTGTTAGAGTTTTAGTTGTGATGTTTCCTAATGCACGTTGCAATTCATTAAAACGCATTATTTTTTTGTTGTATATATTCCACAAAATCTGCAATTTCCATTTTCCACTTAATACATTAATTCCTAATGACATAGGACAGGTGATATCTGATGTAATTGATTTAGCCATATTTACAACTCCTTTCTAAATAAGGTACGTATCAAAAAAGGTACTTTATATTAAATTTGTGCGTACTTGTTCTTGTTATAAAACCATGTTACCTTTTTATTATAGCAATGATAATAATGAATAGAAAGGAAGATTTATATGATTATTGATAGCCATGAGCATTTAATGTTGCCTACTGAAATACAAATAGAAAAATTAGAAAATGCAGATATCGACAAAGCAATTTTATTTTGTACAGCTCCACACCCAGAGAAAGCTTCTACGTTCGAAGGGTTAAAAGAAGAAATGGGAGCTTTATATAAGATATTAGAAGGGTCAAATAGCAAAGAAGATAACTTGAAACGAATGGAAAATAATATTAAGGAGTTGACAGAAGTTATTAAAAAATATCCAGAAAAATTCTATGGGTTTGGCTCTGTTCCCCTTGAATTATCTTTAGAAGAAACGAGTGATTGGATTAATACCCATATTGTTTCTAACGGTTTAAAAGGAGTAGGTGAATTTACCCCTGGTTCAGATGAGCAGATTAGGCAATTAGAAACTGTTTTTCAAGCACTAGAAAATTTTCCTGAATTACCTATATGGATTCATACATTCAATCCTGTTTCTCTAAATGGAATTAAACTTCTTATGGAAATTACAAAAAAGTACCCCAATATTTCTGTTATCTTTGGTCATATGGGGGGATATCATTGGATGGACGTAATCGAGTTTGCCAGAACTGTCGATAACGTTTATTTAGATTTGTCAGCTACATTTTCACCCCTTGCTGTCCGCATGGCGATACAGGAACTTCCTGATAAGTGCCTATTTAGTTCAGATGCTCCTTACGGAGAACCTTTGTTAAGTAAACAACTTGTAGAATTCGTAAGTCTATCAGCTGAGATAAAGGACAAAATTCTTGGTGAGAATATTTTGAAGCTAATAAATGAATATAATTAAATAAACTTAATATTGTAGAATTAAAAGAGTAGAGCATGAAATCATACCCTACCCTTTTTTGAGATTTTATTTAAAACATTAGTGTCTATTTTACAGAATATAGTTCATTTTTCCTAAACTTCATTATTTAGTATTCTATTTTTTAAATCATCTACTTTTTCTTTAATAGTCTCTGCTGTTTTTATAAACTCTTCATCGGCTTTTCCTGTTGGATCATCTAATCCCCAATCTTCTGTATGTCTAGCTGGTAAGAAGGGACAAACTACATTACATCCCATTTTTACTACAATATCAACTTCTGGAATATCTGTTAGTAGTTTAGACTTATGTGATTCATTCATATCCACACCATGTAAGTTTTTTATAATTCTAACTGCATCTTGATTAATTTGATCTTTAAGTTCGGTACCGGCTGAATATGCCTCAAAAACATCAGAAGCGTATAATTTACTAATAGCTTCTGCCATTTGTGATCTACAAGAATTGTGAACGCATATAAATGCAACCTTTGGTTTAGTCATAATGATTACCTCTTTCGTTATTTATTTTCAAATGATTTTCTAGTACTGTTAGCAATTTTAACTAATGTTATCATTATAGGTACCTCTGTTAATACCCCAACTACTGTAGCTAAAGCTGCTCCAGATTTTAATCCAAATAAGGATATCGCAACTGCAACTGCTAGCTCAAAGAAATTACTTGCTCCAATCATTCCAGCTGGAGCTGCTATACTGTGAGGAAGTTTCCAAAGCTTTGCCCAACCATAAGCTATTCCAAATATTAAAAAAGTTTGAATTGTTAATGGAACGGCTATTAATAGAATGTGTAGTGGATTATTTAAAATGATATCCCCTTGGAAGGAAAATATTATAACTAGTGTTAATAACAAACCTATAATTGTAATATTATTAAACTTTTTTATAAATACATTATTAAAATAATCAAGACCATTTTTCTTTATAACAGATGTTCTTGTTATATATCCTGCTGCTAAAGGAATAACCACAAATAGTACCGTCGATAATAGTAAAGTTCCATATGGCACTGATACATCACTTACACCTAATAAAAATGCTACTATCGGTGCAAAAGCTACCAAGATTATTAAGTCATTAACTGCTACTTGAACTAAGGTATAGGCAGAATCACCTTTAGTAAGATAACTCCAAACAAACACCATTGCAGTACAAGGAGCTGCACCTAATAAAACTGCTCCTGCTATATATTCTGTTGCTAAGTCAGCTGGTATAAATGCTTTAAAAACAACTTTTAAGAAAAATGCTGCTATGAAATACATAGTAAATGGTTTTATCAGCCAATTAGTTACGCAAGTTACTATTAGTCCTTTTGGTTTTTTAGTGGCATTTACTATGCTTGAAAAGTCAATCTTTAACATCATTGGATATATCATAATCCATATGAGTATGGCAGTTGGAATTGACACGTTATAATATTCAAATTTGTTAAGTGTATTTGGAATTACAGGTAAAAACTGACCTATTAATATTCCTACAACTATACATAATGCAACCCAGATAGTAAGATATCTTTCAAAGACACCTAACCCCTTACTTTCGTTTTCTTTCTTCATACTAATCCTCCTAAAACTATTGCTACGATTATTACTTAATATGTTACTTCAATAAGCTTAAAAGCATATCCCCTTTTATTTCTTGTGGTTTCCACTCAACTATAGCAAAATTTCCATTAGCTATTTCATTAACTTTATTAATCCAAGGAATCTCATTATTAGCTTTTGCCTTTAAAATCTCATTAGTAGTATTTGTTGCATATAAGCTTGAATTTATAATCCACCACTTGCTATTTATTCCAGCACGTTTTAAATCATCTTCCAGTCTTTTTGCTTCATAAACAGGGGTTGTTTCAGCCAAAGTTACTATGACTACTTCTGTTTCAGTTTCATTTCTTAATCTAGGTAAAAGTTTTTTTACTGATTCAGGAATATCTCCCTGAGATCTTTCTATCTCTCTATGATAGCTCTGTGTAGAATCTAATAATAAAAGAGTATGACCCGTTGGTGCTGTATCTATAACAACTATTTCATTTTCAGATTTCTCAACTATCTCTGCAAAAGCTCTAAATACTGCTATCTCTTGAGTACATGGAGATCTTAAATCTTCTTCTACATATTCTAAGTCTTCTTCACTCATGGTTTCTCTAGCTTTTTTTAAAACTTCTTGTGTATATTTTTCTAATTCCTTTTTCTCATCTATATTACTTAAGGTAATTCCATACCCCTCATCTAAAACAAATTTAAGATGGTGAGCTGGATCTGTAGTAGTTAAGTGTACTTTTTTACCTTTATTAGCTAAACCTAAGGCTATAGATGCAGCCATTGTTGTTTTTCCTACTCCACCTTTTCCCATAGTAAATATAACTTTCTTGTTCGATTTATATAAATCTTCTATTACTTCACTTAACTTAGGTATTTCATTAACATCTAATTTTTCATGATTATACTTTATATTATCTTCTTTTAGAAAGGCTCTTAAATTCTCAATACCTGTTATATTGTATGGTCTTAAAGGAATCTCAAAAGTTTCTAAATTGTTTAAATGTTTTGGTATATTACTTAAAGCTATTTTTTGTTTATTAAATATATTATTTGATAATTCATCATCAGGATTTTTAAGAACTCCGTTTATAACGAGGATTTGATTATTTACACCAATATCTTGAAGTTCTTTTGATGCTCTTTCAGCTTCTTTAAGTGGTGAATTCTCTGGTCTAGATACTAAAATAAGAGTAGTTAAATCTCCATTTGATAGAGTTTTAACTGCATTTTTATAAATCTCTTTTCTATCTTCAAGACCTGCTAGCTGACCTAAACAGGATGCACCATGTTTGCTTTCACTTATAAAGTTACTCCAAGCTGATGGAAGTTGTAACATTCTAAGAGTATGACCTGTAGGCGCTGTATCAAATATTACATGATCAAACTCATTTTTCACCTTATCATCTGTTATAAAGTTTGAAAATTCATTAAAACCTGCTATTTCAACTGTACAGGAACCTGATAATTGTTCTTCCATATTTTTAATAACTACATCAGGAAGCTTTCCTCTATATGGTCCTACAACACTTTCTTTATATTCTTTTGCAGCTTCTTCTGGGTCAAAATTTGCAACAACAAGGTTTGGAACTTCATCTATTTCTACCCCTTTATTGTTTAAAGTAGTATTAAATACATCCTGTAAATTTGACGCAGGGTCTGTGCTTACTAGCATGATTTTTTTCCCTTGATCAGCCAGTGTCATAGCAGTAGCGCATGCTGTTGAAGTTTTTCCAACTCCACCTTTACCTGTAAAAAACAAATATTTAGTTAGTCTAATGTCATTTAAATTAAATTTATTCAAAATGAAAATCCCCCTCTATTTTAGCAGCAACCATCCTTACAACCACAACTTTTAGGTTTAAGCTTCATCTCTGCTTTTTTAATAGAAACTTTAAGATAATCCTCTGGCACCTCTAAATATTTACAAAACTCTTCATTTGAAAGATAACCTTTTGTTTTAACAACTTCACCATCTACTAATGTCACAGGAAGAGTATCTACCCCATCACTATTTAAAATATCATTAATAACTTTATTATCTACAAAAGCTTGTGGTTTACTAGATAAATTATGTCTTTCAACAACCACACCATTATTTTTTAAGTTATTTAATACAGTTGACACTCTTAATAACTCTGGATCAACTCCTGGTCCACATACTCCAGTTGAACAACACATAGCAGGATCAAAAATAATCATTTTTTTCATAATTAACAACTCCTTAAATTTATTTTTAACACTTTTTATTATCTTCTACAGATTTACATATACAGTCTTCAGTTTCTGTGACTATATTCATTAAATATAAAACAAGCTTATTTGCGCTTGTATTATCTAAAGTGTAGTAATTCCATAAACCTTCTTTTCTAGATTTAACAAGCTTACAATCTATTAATACTTTCATATGATGAGATAAGGTTGGCTGAGTAAATTCAAAACTCTCCAATATATCGCAGGCACATTTTTCTCCACATGAAAGAATATCTATAATTTTTAATCTGTTTGGATCTGATAATGCTTTAAATATTTTTGCATTAACTTCGTAATCTAAATTCATAAAACCACTCCTTATATAGATGAATGTCTATGTATTAAATATAGATGATTATCTATGTTTAGTCAACTATTATTGAATATTTCGAGATTTATAATAGCATTACATTTACACTCATCTATATATTTATATTATATTCAACTTTGATCATCTTGATACTATTGGATTTAGTGTTTCTCAAATTCTAGACTTAATAATAAAAAACTTGAGATGTAAGTTTAATAAATTATAAAATTAAAGAGCATATATAAACAAAAAATATATGCTCTCTAATAACAATAATTTAGTTTAGAAACTTTAATCATATCATACCAGTAATATTACTTCTTTTTTCAAGTAATACAACATCGTGCCATGTTCCATTAGGCATTTTAGATATTCTTTCTCTTATACCTATTTCTCTAAACCCGCATTTTTTATGTGCTTCTATACTTCCATAATTTTCTTTTATAATTGAACAACACAATGTCCAAATTCCATTTTCTTCGCTTTGTTCAATTAATTTTTTAAGAAGACTTGTTCCTATCCCATTTCCTCTATAATTCTCTCCAATATATACGCTTACTTCAACTACTCCCTCATAACAACATCTACTAGAAGTTGGAGATATAGCCACCCATCCTAATACCCCATCACTAGAGCGTGCTACTAACCTACCTATTTTAAGATGTCCTTTATCCCACGCTTCCCAAGTAGGAACTTCATTTTGAAATGTTGCTATCCCTGTATTAATTCCCTCTAAGTAAATGTCTTTTACTTGATCCCAATCTTCTGACCTCATCTTTTCAACTTTGTAGTCCATATCTCTTCTCCTTTTAATTAAACCTAAAATATTTAAATTTTATCTATAGCTTTTATAAGTATATCTAAGCTTTCTAATACTTGTTGTTTTTTCTCATCTGGAATTCCATCATATATCTTTTTGAAATATTGGTTCATATCTTTCTCTATTCCCTCAAAAATTTTATATCCTTTATCTGTAAGTGATATTGTTACATATCTTCTATCTTCTGGATCAATATCTCTTTTAACTAACTCTCTTGAAACAAGGCTATTTACAGTCCTACTCATTGTACTGTTCTCTAAATTTAATAATTCAGCTAATTGATTTAAGGAGATATTTTTCACTCGTCCTATTTCTACTAATGCGTGACATTGTGACATTGTAATATCGCAACATGAATAGCCACATTCCTCTAAAACTCCAAGTTTTCTTTCCATTATTCTTATAGATTCTCTTAGTTGTTTTTCATTAATCATAATCAATTACCTCCTGAAATTATTGTACTATGCAATAGTTGTATTATACAACTATTTTTTTAAAATTAGTCAATTAGAGTTATTCTTTTCATTATTTAAAGACTGCCATAAGTACGATATTTAAATACTTACAGCAGTCTTTATTCAGAATTTATTAAATTTGATTACTTATGTGTGATTATGTTTTAATTAATTACGCTAGTTTACATCATACTCATCTAGAACTGCATTTCTTCACTTACCCTTGTCCAATCATTATTTTACATTTCCCTTATGTAAAATCCCACTTACCCAAGCCTCTTACAATAATCTCCAACTAACTTTATCATTTTTAATACCAAAAGTTCAAATCCATAAGCTACAAATATAAAAAATAGCTCTAAAGGAGTAAAAAGTATAAATGCAACTACATTATCAAATTTATCAAATGTATAATAGTATTTATTGTTAAGATCCATGATTATGTAGTTTACTACACCTAAGATTAAAGCGGAGGAAATAAAGTATGGTATCACCTTTTCCTTATGTTTGTATGTTAATAGAATAATCATAGAAGCTAGAGTTATGGTAATTATGTAGCTATTATAATAAATATATATTTTAGTTATAATAGCTACATTATTAAACCTTCCTATAGTCCCCCATAAATTAAATGATAAAGCTAAAACAAATCCAACAACTGTAAATATAAGTATTTTCTTCATAAAGTCCCCCATTTGTATATTTAATTTTAATATAGTAAATTATAACAAATAGATGATATATTTACAATTATATGTATTAGACTCACTACATCTATAATTTTATAAAATAAAAAATCTTTATTTCTCAAGATTTTAATATATTGATTAAACTCATTACAATATCTAAATTTCTAAAAGTATTTTACAAATTCAGTAGTAGGTTTTCTATAGCCTCTAATTTTATTACTACTCTTGTCCATTTTACCAATAGTTATCATCAGTGCAGGTACTTCATTTTTAGGAATATTTAGTAGTTTACTTATCTTCTCTTTTTCAAAATATATCATTGGACATGTATCCCATTCTTTATTTTTTGCTAAAAGCATAAAAAGCATAGATGATAAGGATGCATTTCTTATTGCCTCATCATGTTTAAATTCTTCTCCCCACCCCGTATAAAGGTTATGAATACTATCAATCATAATTTGGTACTCAGTTTTATCAATCATTCCAAGTAACATTGACCCCTCATAAATTTTATCAGCGGACAAATATGCATTTTTATCTCCAGTAACAATTATTACTGCAGATGCAGTTTTAATTTTGTACTGTTTAAATGATGCCTCATAAACTTTGTTTTTTAACTCCTCATCTTCTACTATGTAATATTTTGCATGCTGTAAATTAAACGCTGATGGAGCTAAAGAAAGTTCCCTAAATATTTCATTAAAATCTTCCCTTGGGATTTTTATACCCTTAATAAATTTATTTGCAGATCTTCTTTCTCTTACAATTTCTAAAAATTCATTCATATAAATACTCTCCTTGCAGTAAATATTCTATTCTCTCTGCTATTTTATATAGTCATTATTCGTTAATGATTATTATACTATATCTACTCTAGAAAAGTAAGTGAATTCTCTTTATTTATATGCTCTTAGTAGCTTCAATATATTTAGCAGTTAATGATGCCTCACATTTAAGAAGCTCTTTTGGTGTTCCTTCAAATATTATTTCTCCACCTCTAGTTCCACCATCTGGTCCCATATCAATTATCCAATCTGCCCTTTTAATTATATCTACATTGTGTTCAATAATTATAACTGTATTTCCTCTATCTACAATTCCTTCAACTATATTTATAAACTTTTCTATATCTGCCATATGAAGTCCTGTTGTAGGTTCATCTAAAATATAGATTGAACTTTTAGTATGTAGTTCACTTGCAAGTTTTAATCTCTGACACTCTCCACCAGATAATGTGTCTAGGGTTTGCCCCAAGCTTAAGTAACCTATACCCATTTCTTCTAAAGCTTCTAGTTTTGACTTTATTGCTTTAATGTTAAAAAATTCAATAGCTTCTGTAACAGACATATCTAGAACTTCTATTATGCTTTTACCTTGATATTTATAGTCTAAAACTTCACTTTTAAATTTTTTGCCTTCACAAACATCACAAGTGCTTTTTATATTTTCCATAAATGCAAGATTTGTTTCTATTACTCCACTTCCATTACAATTTTCACATGCTCCTTCTGAGTTTGAACTAAATAATGATATACTAACATTATTAGCTTGAGAAAAAACTTTTCTTATATTATCCATGATTCCACTATAGGTTGCTAAACTTGATCGTGAATTAGTTGATACTGCACTTTGATCTATAAGTACAGCATCTTTATTCTGTTTTAAGAATTCATCTTTTATTAAGGTACTTTTACCGGAGCCAGCAACTCCAGTTACAACAGTTAATATCCCTTTAGGTATGGTAACCGATATATTTTTTAAGTTATTTTTATTACAATTAACTGCCTCTAGATACCCTTTATGCTCTCTGACTTTTTCTTTAATAGATAGTGACTTCTTTAAGGCTTCGCCAGTTAAAGAACCAGATTTAAGTAAATCTTCATACCTTCCTTGATATACAATTTTTCCACCATCTCTTCCTGCTCTTGGTCCTATGTCTACTATATGATCTGCAATCTTAATTACATCTGGATCATGCTCAACAACCAGCACCGTATTACCTTTATCTCTAAGTTTAATTAAAAGATTATTTAATTTATTTACATCTCTTGGATGAAGTCCTATACTAGGTTCATCAAATATATACATCAAATCTATAAGATTGCTGTTTAAATATTTTACCATTTTTATACGCTGAGATTCACCACCAGATAATGATGAGGTTTCTCTATCTAAAGTTAAGTATCCAAGCCCTATGTCTATAATATTATTAAGTTTCTCTATTATACTTTTTATAAAGGGTTCTGCCTCTGGATTTTCTATTTCCCCAATGACTTTAATTAATTCGTCAATTTGCATTTTAGTTAAATCTGAAATATTATAACCATTAATTAAACATTTATATACTCTTTCATGAAGCCTTCTTCCATTACACTTAGGGCAAGTATCTTCAATAAGAAGTTTATTTAGTTTTTTCTTTGATGCTTCTGAGGTTTCTCCTTGTTTGCCTAAATACAATCTATTAAATTTAATTAATAAACCCTCAAAGGTTATGTTCATTTTACCTGTTTCATCAAGTTTTATTTTATGAGCAGGAGAATTTAAGAATTTCTCCATTTCTTCCTTTGAGTAATCTACTATTTTCTTATTAGGATCAAAATATCCTGAATCAACAAACAGTTTCCAGTGCCAAGAATCTACCCCAAACCCAGTAAGTAAAATAGCTCCTTCATTTAAAGACTTATTTATATCAAGTATTTCAGCCATGTTAGGAATTAGTTTTTTACCAAGACCTTGACATTCTGGACACATACCATGTATATCATTAAAGGAAAACATATTTGCTTTACCTATATAGGTACTTCCAAATCTTGAGTATAAGGCTCTTAAGAAAGAATTTATATCTGTAATAGTACCTAAAGTTGATCTTGAATTACCTCCAAGTCTGCTTTGATCTATTACTATTGGGGTAGATAAGTTTTCTATTTTATCAGCTTTAACCTCACCATACTTTGGTAAAAAGTTTCTTATGAAGGCACTAAAGGTTTCATTTAACTGTCTTTGAGCTTCCTTTGCTACTGTCTCAAAAACAATAGAGGATTTACCAGAGCCAGACACCCCTGTAAATATTGTTATTTTTCTTTTGGGTATTTCTAGTGAAACATTTTTTAAATTATTTTCCCTTAAGCCCTTTAAAACAATAAACTCTTTATCCATACTTATTCAATCCTCCTTCATTTTATTTAGGTGACATATCAAATTTTCCATATCCTTTTGTCTATCTCCTATAGGTGATAATAATTCATTTTCTCTATGTAGAAATTCAAAGTTATTAGCTTCTATTTTTCTAATCATTTTCCCAATACATTGAGTACTGTAGTTTTCTTTTCTTATAAGTTTTATGGTCTTCAATAGAATAATTTCATGTTCTGAATAAATTCGGTAATTATTTTTATTATTTCTTGGTACCTCTAATAGTCCATTTCTCTCCCAATTAATAATTACATCAATAGATACACCGATTTCTTTTGATACTTCACTTCTTTTTAAGGAAATCTTATTATTTTCATCAATATGAAATTTTATTAACTCTTTTATTTCTTTAATAAGTATAAATTCATTAGCTTTTTCAACTTGTATTTGTAATAAGAATTTCTTACTTAAATCCAAAGCTATATCTAATTCATTCCTTGAAATAGTTTTTAAAATTTCTCTTACTTTAAATATCATATAAACTTTTACTATATCATTTTTTAAAACTAATCTTGCAAGCTTAATTTGCTCAATATGTTTATCTGTATAAATTCTATAACCATTTTCACTTCTTTCAACATTGCTTATATATCCTGATTTTTCATAAGCCAAAATAGTATTGTTGTGTACACCTATGATTTTAGCCACATCTGATGTTCTATAGACCTTCAACTAATTACCTCCCTTCTCCAATATACAGGTCAGATTATATCATAATACATAAACTCTGGTGCGATATTGGAGGGTTTGTGTATTTTCATTTAATTACATAAATAAATGCCAGACTTAAAAGCCTGGCATTATTATAAGTTAAAATCTAAAATCATTTATATTGTTTATTACTTTATCTATATTACATTCAAAAATTTCTTTTTGCTCATCTGTAAAATCCTTTAATAATATACTGCGAAATTCTTCCTCTAATTCTAAAATTCTTTTTCTTATTGGCATGGCATCCTCAGTTAATCTTATATGAACGCTTCTTTTATCTGAATGGCATTCACATTTTTGAATTAATCCTTGACCTTCATACTTATTTATTATATCTGATAATGAAGACTTTGATATCTGCCATAAACTTGCAACTTCATTAAAAAGTAATGTAGATCCATCCTCTGGTAAAATATGAAATAGAGTTATGTGGTTTTGTAATATAGGCATTCCTTCTGCCTTAAGTCTTTTCATCATGAATTTATCAAAAACTTCACTGACTATTTTTATCTTGCCCATAACACATTTTTTATCCATTATTACCACCTCATTCGTTCGAATACGAATTGATTGTAATCTTTTTCTTTTCAGTTGTCAAGGTCTTACTATCTCTTTGAGTATTTTAAGATAGTAATCCCATCTTCTATTAAATATTCATCAAGATGTAGTTTTACTGTAGGGTTATTTTGTAAAAATAGTGGTCTTCCTTTTCCAAGTATAATTGGAATTATACCAATGATATACTCATCGATAATATCAGCTTTAATAAAATGATCTACCAGAACTCCTCCACCGAAAAGGTAAATATCCTTTCCCGCTTTCTTTTTTTCCTCTAGAATTACTTTGCATATATCTCCATTAATAAAATGTATATTTTCTTTATCTTGAAGTTTTTGAGATGTAGCAATATACACCTTTTTGTTTTTGTATTCAAGATGCATGTTTTGATCATAGCAATTTTTTCCCATAACTACAGTATCAACACCTTCAAGAAACTTATTAAAATCATGTTTTCCTGTATTTAGTTTATGATCTCCATCTCCAACAATCCACTCATAGGTACCATCTTCTGAAGCTATAAATCCATCTAAACTAATGGCTAGATTTAAAATTATTTTTCTTTCCATTTAAAAATCCTCCTTCACATGTTATAAATATTCTTTTCTATATGCTTTATAATTATGTTGATTTAATACATAATTAATTATAAGATATAAAAACTGACAACCTATGTCATATAAATGGAGGAAATAATGAGAGCAGACAGATTAATTTCTATACTTATGTTATTACAAATATACAAAAAGTTAACAGCTCAAGAATTGTCTAAAAAACTTGAGGTTTCTGTAAGAACCATTTATAGAGATATTGATTCATTAAGTGGTATAGGAATACCTATTGTAACTGAAAAAGGTATAAATGGAGGCATAACACTTTTAGGCAATTATAAGACTACCCTTACAGGAATAAATAAAAATGAGCTTCTCTCTTTATTTATTCCTACTGGAGATAAAATATTTGAAGATCTAGGAATAGAAAATCTTAAAAATACTACTATATTGAAGATTTTAGGAGACTCCTCACCTGATAATTATAAGGAATTTGAAAATTTTCAAAACTATATTTATATTGATATGAATACCTGGAATAATTCAAAAACTAATACAAACAAAGATGTACTTTCTACATTACAAAAAGCTACATGGAGTTCAAAATCGTTAAAGATGTGTTACAAAAAGATAGATGGAAAAAAAGAAATAACTATCAATCCTTTAGGCTTAGTTTGCAAAAGGAGTATCTGGTATCTTGTTGCTATAGATTGCGATACTATTAAAACCTACAAGATATCTTCTATTGAATCAGCTACTTTAACTAATGATAAATTTACTAGACCTCCAGAATTTAACCTGAAAACTTATTGGGAAAATTCCGTAAGTAAATTTAAAACTTTAATACCTAAATACAATTTCATCTTTAAAATTAATCCTAATATACTTGAAAGCGTAAGGGAAAGACCTTTTATAACAATAAAAGAAATTATTTATAGGAATGATGAGCTTCATCTTTATATAAGTTTTGATTCATTATGGCAAGGAATAGAATTTGCATTTAGTTATGGTAAAGATATAAAAATTTTAGAACCCTTTGAAGCTATCACTGAAATTAAAAAGAAATCATTAGAGATAATTGATTTATATTAAAGATAGTATAAAACTCCTAAGATATATACTCTAGGTAAATCTTAGGAGTTAAAACAATCCCATTCTATATCTGCCAATAAACATCAAACAGCTTCCAGTCTGAATCTTCTTTTTCTCTTGTAACTACATAGTACCTAGTCCAACTTCCATTTCCCCATTGAGCCACAGCAGCATGTTTTGGATAATAAACTATATTATAATTTACTTCAATAACTTTATGTTCATAAGGATTGTATTCTCTTAATCTTTCTACAAAACTATAATACTTATCCATTTGCTCTAAATCAGTATAATCTTTTTCATTTATTTCTTTTAAACTATTAATAGTTATTTTTCTAGGATTAGTCTTCTCTGTTTTTCTTGATTTATGAATTTCAACGATATTTTCATTATCTACATAAATATTTTTAAGTTTCTCAAATTCATCCGTAATATCAAATCTAAATGAATCTAAAACAATTTTCTCCTCTAAAGAGCTTGCTTTTATTTTTGACTTAAAATATCTCAGTTTATTATAAACAACTATTTCATACCTTCCTACAAAGAAATAATATCCACTCAAAAGAACAAATATGATTATTAAAACTTTTTTCTTATTACCACTCAATTATTTATCCCCCTTTAAATCAAAGCTGCCTTTATTATTAGTAATTTCATTATATATGAAAACCTTAACTTTTATAGCTATATTGGTATTTCTTAATCTTTTTTTAAGAATAATTTGGAATATTTTCTTTGATTATCTAGTAACCATATCGTAAAATTACACTATATTTTAAAAGATTATATTTTTAGTGTAACTTTTTACTTTTCTAATTGTTATATAGATGAAAGGGGTGAGAAAGTGCCTGAACTGGAAGAGCTCTACAGTGAAATAAAAGATAAATTATTCAGCTATATTATGAAGCTATCTGGAGATAAGCATGTTGCTGAGGAAATTGTTCAAGAAACCTTTTGTCGGGCACTAGAGCAAATCCTCATAAGTAAAAAGGAACTGAATATAGCTTGGTTTTATACAGTTTCAAAACATCTATACTTTGATTATGTGAAAAAGCAAAACAAATACAAATTTACAGAAGAAATTGAAAAAGAAGATGTTTCATATGAAGCAATTCCTTATAGTGATCTTTTAAAAAATGAAGATTCAGATGAAGTAAGAAAGGTTCTTAACATGCTTAAAGCTAACTATCGAGAAATTTTAATTTTAAGAGAATTTAAGGAGTTATCCTATGAAGCAATATCAAAATTAACTGGAATGAGTCTAGTGCAAGTAAAAGTCACTCTTTACAGAGCTAGAAATAAATTTAAAAAGCTGTATGAGAGTAATCATAAAAACTTTAGAAATGGAGGTACTCTATGAATTGCAATGATGTTAAAGCAAACATTAAAAGATATTTAAATGATGAATGTAGCTCGGAAGAAAAATATGAAATATCCACTCATATAAGTAATTGTCCTAATTGCATGAAATTATTAGATGAGTTAGAATCGCAAATATTTCAAAATAAAGACTACTCTAATTCCATAAATACAAAAAAAGTTTTAAATAAAGCTAGAAAAACTTTGATCTTCAAGGTTATCTCTACAACAATAATATCAATAATAATATTTATAAGTATGTTTTTTGTTGTAGTCCCAGGTGTATTTAAGTTTATTTATTATCCTAAAATTTCTGATATTACAAGAACGCTTTCAGATATTACTCAATTTACTTCTCCTTATACAGTAGTTGGATTTGGGAATAAGCATGCTGGTTTTGGCAAATATAGTTTTGATATAGAGACTTACACAAAAGAAATCATAGGCACAAAAAATAAAAATTCTACTACTATTTCTAGAAATTTTAATATGATTTCTGGAACTTATGAAAGTCCAGTAACTCCTTTTGTTCAATTCATTCATCCAAATATTCAACTTTCTGATACTTTATCACAAAGTCTTTCTCCAACAAAAGCTTTAAATACACTTAAAAAGAACAGTGATACTACTGTAGCTCTAGTTGATATTTCTCTAAATTCAGTAACAAATTTAGAAAATCTGCTAGAATCTTTAAAAGACTTAGACCTAAAAATTGTATGGATGGCAGTAGAATGTGGATATGAGGAATTTAAGGTTTCAAATATGAGTAGTGGACAAAATCAATATGTCCAGTGGGGAATCCCAGGAAGTTTATTTACCACTGAAACTTTATTTTCAGAGGAATTAAATTATAAAAACACAGAATACGAAAAAAGAGTTTTAGAAGAATTAAAATGGCTAGATGAAAATAAAAAATATATCTCTGCAAATAAGAGTTTAATAAAATATCAAAACTTCGATAATAGAGTTTTAGATAATGCCAAGTATATTCTTGATAATGGCATTAAGATATATGGAATTCGAGTTACAGGCCCTTCATCAGAACTTATTAAAATCAATGATAAATTAGATGTACGAACTGAGGAAGTTATTGATATGGATTTTTACAATTGGAATTAGTATTAATTTTGTTATATAACTAAGCTGCTACAAAACTAAAATATTTAGTTTTGTAGCAGTTTATTTTTAAAAGTTACTATTTCTATCTTTTTGCTCCTGCCCAGTTATTACTCTTTCATAAGATTTAAATAATCGGCTTCTTTCTTTTAGATTATCCTTATCTCCAAATATACCAAAGAAAAATAATTTGCTTACTCCTAAAATATATTCGATGCTTGCATCTCCAGTTCCTGGATTAGATAAAGCAGCCCACATGGATATAAATGAAATTAATGCATTAGTAGGTATAACAGAGTCTATTATTCCTTCTTTTTTCCCTTGTTCTATGTACTTTATCAAAAACAGCATGGATTCATTTACTAATTCATTATAAATTTGCTGCATTAAAGGATCTTCCCATACTTCTTTACTTAATATATCAGATTCCATCATAGTTGGAGCATTTTCTGCTGATAGAGAAAATATTTCTTCTGATTTCTCTATGAAGGTTTTATTTGATTCTATTATATTTATAAAAGAACTAATATATTGGTCGAAATATATCTTTAAGGCTTCCCTAGCTAAATTATCTTTGGTTTGAAAATAATTAAAAATTGTAACCTTTGAAACTTTTGCTGTTTTAGCTATATCTGAAACACTTGTATTTGATATTCCGCTTCTTAAAAACATATCTAAAGCTGTATTTAAAATTAATTTCTTTTTTTCCTCAGTTCTTCTTTCGTATCCATTCATCATATCACCACCTATATTTATACGTATGTTTATTTAATTATACCACAATATATTTTGAACTTTAATATTAAATTAAGTTCAAAATATATTGACTTACTATAAAATCGGGAGTATTATGAACTCATAAGGCGCTTTAGTTCAAATTGTATAGTAAAGGGGGAAAATATAACTATGAATGTTATTGAAATAAAACATTTAACTAAAGATTATGGAAGTGAAAAAGGTGTTTTTAATCTAGATCTTTCAGTAAAAAAAGGGGAGGTATTCGGATTTTTAGGTCCAAACGGAGCTGGAAAGACAACTACTATACGACATCTTATGGGGTTTATTCATCCAGACAAAGGAAGCTGTTCTATCAATGGTTTGAGCTGTAGCAAGGATAGTCATATAATTCAAAAAAATCTTGGATATCTACCTGGAGAAATAGCTTTCATGGATGATATGACTGGAATTAACTTCATTAAATTTATTTCAGAAATGAAAGGTGTTAAGGATTTTAGCCGTGCTCAAGAGCTAATCAATATGTTTAGTTTAGACCCTTCTGGAAAAATAAAAAAAATGTCCAAAGGTATGAAACAAAAAATTGGTATAGTTTGTGCATTTATGAATGATCCAGATATTATTATTCTTGATGAACCAACTTCAGGTCTTGACCCACTTATGCAAAACAAGTTTTTAGAGCTTATTTTATCAGAAAAGGAAAAAGGTAAAACAATTTTTATGTCATCTCATATTTTTGATGAAATTGAACGTACCTGTGACCGTACAGCGATTATTAAAAATGGTAAATTAGTAGCTATCGAAGATATGAAAACTCTCTCTAGCTCAAAACATAAATCCTATATTATAACCTTCTTAAATGAAGAAATGGCAAAAAACTTTATTAATGATGGGTTTAATGTAAAAGAAATAGTTAAAAATCAAGTTACAGTATCTATAAAAGGTAAGGTCATGCCCCTTATACATGCTCTAGGGAAATATGAAGTAAAAAGTTTAGATATTAAAACCCAAAGCCTTGAGGAATTATTTATGCACTACTATGGAGATATACAATCATCACACTATTATGGAGGTGAAAAAAATGATTAGTTTGCCATTATTTAAACGTGAAATGAAGGCTAATTCAAAACTTCTTATGATTTTTATTTATATTTTAACATTATATATTTTAAGCATGATTTATCTTTATGATCCTGAAAAAAATAATATAATGGAACAGATGGTACAAGCTATGCCTGAGGTAATGAAAGCATTTGGTATGGTTTCAAGCGGTGGTTCACTTATTAGCTTTTTATCTTCTTATTTATATGGATTTATAATTTTGATGTTTCCTATTATATTTATTATAATCCTTGCAAATAAACTTGTGGCTGGCTATATTGATCGCGGATCAATGGCGTATCTTCTTGCAACTCCTAATAAAAGAATAAAAATTATTTTTACTCAAGCTTTATGTTTATGGGTTAATATGGCTATTCTTATAGCTTATGCTACTGTTGCAATTATAGTTATTTCCGCATTTTTTCATCCTGGAGCTCTTGATGTTAAGAAATTAATTGAGATTAACTTTTCAGTATTTATGCTTCACCTAGCTGTAAGTGGGATATGCTTTTTTGCTTCAAGTATTAGTAATGATACTAAACTTTCTTTCACAATTGGAGCAGGTATACCCGTTATATTTTATCTGATTCAGATGATAGCTAATATGGGTGGAAAACTTGAAAATCTGAAGTACTTTACACTATACACTCTATTTAATCCTAACGATATTATTGCAGGAAAAAACATCTTACTTCCTGTAATTGTACTTACAACAATCTCAATTATACTTTATAGCATTAGTATATTTATTTTTTCAAAGAGAGATTTACCTGTATAAGAAAAAGTCAGGCCTTATTGCCTGACTTTAAATATATACTAAATATCGAAGGCAGAAACATTTTTCTCTAATACCTTTGATATATTAACCAATTTTTTAGAAGTTATGGACATCTCATTTGTAATTGCTGCCTGCTCTTCTGTTGAAGCAGTTACTTCCTCTGATAAAGCTGTAATTGTTTGAGACTCAGAGGTTATTGATTCTACGGTTTTTAATATTCCATTACTTGTACCTACAGTTCCCTTTAAAACACTATGTACTTCATTAATTTCCTTAGGTATATCATTTACTCTTATAATTACCTGTTTGAATGCATCAATTGCTGTTTCTATATCTTGCCTACTTTCAGCAACTATATTTGTTACATGCTCTGTAGTATCATAAACATCATGGGTTTCTTTTGTAACAGTATTTACAAGATTAGCTATTCCCTTTGATGACATTAACACCTCTTCAGCAAGCTTTCTTATTTCATTTGCAACTACTGAGAATCCTTTTCCAGATTCACCAGCTCTTGCTGCTTCAATTGAAGCATTTAAAGCTAATAGATTTGTCTGCGATGCAACCCCATTTATTACATCAACAATTGAATTTATTTGAGATATTGTTTCATCTAGATTTTCAACTTTTGTTTTTGCAAGAGTAAATGAATTAAGCATTTCATCTACACTAGCGGAGAGATTATTAATTTTCTCTGCACCTGCATTTGCATCTTTTCTTATGTATTCTCCATCTTTAGACAATATATTTAATTTATCATTTACTCCATTTAAGTCACTTGAAAAATTCTTAAGTAAGTTTACTGCCTCTTCAAGGGATTCTGTTTGTTTCATTCCACCTTGTGATACATTATTAACTGCTGATGCAATCTCTTCACTTGATAATGCTATTTGATTTCCTCCGCTAGATATGTTATTTGATATGTTACTTAAACTTTCAGATATGACTTTAATTTTTCTAACAAGTTCTCTCATACTTTTTCTAGTTTTTGTACTAGCATTAGCAAGTTTCCCTATTTCGTCATTACTATTAATAGTATATTCTACTGTGAAATCTCCCTCTCCTGCTTTTTCTATAGCATCTTTAATTATCTCTATAGGTTTTGCTATCCTTTTTCCAATTTGCAATGCAACTATAAAAGTTAGGGCTAATATTATAAACCCAAATATAATACTGTTAATAAGGCTTTTATGTATTTGTTCATTCATATGTTTTACGGATATACTATCAGTAGCATCTATTACTTCCTGCATACTTTTAATATCAATATTATCTAGACTTTCTATATTGGCTTTTATATTATTAACTAATGTTATTCCATCAGCTTTCATTTGATTTTCTATACCTTTTCTCATTTCAAAAGTAAAAAAGATCGTACAAATAACTAATATTATTGCTGCTATTAAAGTAAAATTAAAAATTAATCTTTTTCTAATTGAATTAAAAACTAGCCTATTTTTTATTTTAGTAAACATAGTTTCCTCCCTAACCTAACCAAAATCACTAAAAATGTACTCGAACGTATTGATTTACTTTAAGCTGCATTTCCTTAACTTACGAAATACATCTTAAAATAATATTAAACCCCTATTACAGACTTAACTCCTGGCACCTCTTGTCTTAATCTATCTTCTATAACCATTTTTATAGTCATCATAGCTCCAGGACAATTCCCACAAGCGCCTTGCATTTTAACACTTACAACTCCATCATTGCTAACACCAACAAATTCAACATCCCCACCATCATTTTGTAATATTGGTCTAATTTTATCTAATGATTTAATTATTAATTCTTTCATAAAAATACCTTCCTCCAACAATTATTCGTACGTGTACGTATAATATCATTAAAAAAATACACCTATAGCATTTTTTTGATATTATTTAATGCACTATTAATATTATCTTCAAACACAACTTTTTCTTCTTGAGTAAAATCTTCTAATAACACATTTCGAAATTCTTCCTCTAGCTCTAAAATTCTTGTTTTTATGGGCATAGCATCCTCTGTTAAACTTATATGAATACTTCTTCTATCTTCATGGCATTCACATTTATTAATTAATCCTTGATTTTCATATTTATTAATAATATCTGATAGCGACGATTTAGATATCTTCCACATGCTTACTACTTCATTAAATAGTAGTTTAGAACCATCTTCGGGTAGAATATGAAATAATGTTATGTGATTTTGCAGTATAGGTAAGCCCTCAGCTTTTATTTTTTTAATCATAAATTTATCAAAAGTTTCACTAATCATATTAATCTTTCCCATAATGCATTTCTTATCCATTCTCAACACCTCATTCGTTCGAGTACGAATTAATTATAGGATTTATATCCTTTCTTGTCAACATATTATTTTATTCAATATTTGACGCTTCCTAAATTCATAAAAGGAAACTCAAAATAAGTTTCCTTTATTAGAAATATAATCTTTTTAGTTTTTACATTTATCTGCATATACTTTAAAGGCTTCACCTATAAATCTTGATCTTCCTTCTCCATATTTATCTTCAGTAACTTTTATCCATATATCATTATTTAAATAAAGATCAGACATATATGCCCAATGATTTTCGCCTTGATCTATTTTGTATATTTTATTACTTTTATCTGTTTCATAAGCTATTTCTTCAATAATTTTTTGGATTTCGGAAGATGATGGATCTTTAGTTAAATCCAAAACTAAATTATCATATAAGGTTTCTATTTTAGGTTTTTTACCACCTAAATTTATTTCTAGTACTTGACCTATGAATTTTGATGCCCCAATACCATATTTATTATCAACATCTTTTATCCATTCTTCATTAATTAGAAATAGCTTAATCATATAGAACCAATGCTCATCTCCAATTTCATCTTCAAAAATTTTATAATCCTTTTTTACAGTTTTGGTTATTGCATCGGCAATTACTTGGATTTCTTTTGATGAAATGTCTTTTCTTAAATCTTCTGAAAGTTTTTCAAACAATCTTGCTAGTTCTAGATTTGTATCATCTAGGAGTTCTTTTTTAAATGCAGCATATTGCTCAGATAAAATTAAAAGATCACTATTAAGATTTTGCTTTACTGCTTTAGCATACTTTTCTATACTTCCATACTCTTTTATAGCCATATCAGCTATTTCATCTTCTTTTGATCTTATTTTTTCAATCATTTCATCATATTTATCCATGCTACCGTATACCTTAATTATCTTATCTTCATCCTTTTTAAATTCCTCAAGAACATTAAAGTATTCGCTCATATCAAATTCTTTAAAACTCATTTCACGCTCTCCTTTTATGGTTCTATTTATTAGTTTTATCAAATCATTTAATCTATTCCTCTTTAAAATAAGAAGCTTTTTTTGATTTTCTAAAACCTTAGATTTGTCAAACCTTGGATTATCTATGAGTTTTTTAACTTCTTTAAGGGGTATATCGAGTTCTTTAAAGAATAAAATTTGTTGAAGAGTTTCTAATGCCTCATCATCATAAAGTCTGTATTTAGCTTCTGTAGTTAAAGTTGGCTTTAACAAACCTATCTCATCATAATAATGAAGCATCCTAACACTTATGCCTGTTAAATCCGAAACTTGTTTTACTGTTCTCATAAATATTCCTCCAAGTTTGATTATAGAGCTTCAATATTCTCTAAACTTTGCCGGCAACGAGTTTTCAATTTCTAAGCTCTAAGTATAGATTACACTATGACATCATGTTAGGGTCAATAGTTTTTTCAAAAAAAAGCAACTGATATAACCTCAGTTGCCTTTTCAAAAATTCTATTTAATATTATCTTCTTTTTAAACTTTCTCCGTTGGTTGTTATAACTTCTTTATACCAGTTAAAGCTCTTCTTTTTGTATCTATCTAAAGTTCCACTTCCATCATCATGTCTATCAACATAGATAAATCCATATCTCTTTTTAAGTTCTGCTGTTGATGCACTTACAAGGTCAATGCAGCCCCAAGTAGTATATCCCATAAGTTCAACTCCATCTTCGATAGCTTCTCCTACTTGAACTAAATGATCATTTAAATAATTAATTCTGTAGTCATCATTTACAGTTTTATTTCCATTCTCATCTGTAATTAGTTCATCTACTGCTCCAAGTCCATTTTCTACAATGAAAAGTGGCTTTTCATATCTATCATAAAGTACATTAAGTATATATCTTAAGCCTTCTGGATCTATTTGCCATCCCCAGTCACTAGCTTTTAGGTATGGATTTGGAACTCCACCGATAATGTTTCCTTTTCCAGCCTTTTTACTCTCATCTGCTGTTGCACAGGCACTCATATAATAACTGAAGGATATAAAGTCAACTGTATTTTTTAGGATCTCCTCATCACCTGGTTCCATATCAATAACAATATTATTTTCTTTAAAATATCTATTCATGTATCTAGGATATTTACCTCTAGCATGAATATCTGCAAAGAAAAGATTTGATCTATCTGCTTCCAAAGCCTTTAATACATCAGCTGGATTAGGTGTTAATGGATAATTAGGTACTCCTAATATCATACAGCCTACCTTTAAACTTGGATCTATTTCATGAGCTATTTTTACTGCTGAAGCACTAGCAACTAATTCATGATGCATTGCTTGATATAAATCTTTTTTGCTTAACTTGTCTTTTGGGGTTAAAATTCCAGCACTCATATATGGTGCATGTACTGCTGAATTTATTTCATTAAATGTAAGCCAGTATTTAACCTTACCTTTGTATCTATTAAATAGTACTGTTACATACTTTTCAAAAAAGCCAATTACTCTTCTATCTTTCCATCCATCATAATTTTTAGCTAGAGCTAATGGCGTTTCATAATGTGATATAGTAACAAGTGGTTCTATACCATATTTTAAACACTCATCAAAAACTTTATCATAAAATTCTAAACCTTTTTCGTTTGGTTCTTTGTCATCTCCATTTGGAAATATTCTAGACCATGCTATAGATAATCTAAAAACTTTAAATCCCATTTCAGCAAATAACTTTATATCTTCTTCATATCTATGGTAAAAATCTATTCCTATTAATTTCATATTGTCTTCTGTTGGTTCATCAGTTATGCCACCCATAATTCCCTTAGGGTAAACATCTTGAATTGATAACCCTTTACCATCTTCATTATATGCTCCTTCAAATTGGTTTGCTGCTGTAGCGCCACCCCATAAGAAATCCTTTGGAAACTTAATTGTCATATTCATTTCTCCCATCTAAACTGTAATTATTTTTCAACAAATTAGTTCACTTGTTTACAATTATAATTATACAGTCTTTAATGAGGATATTTTTTCATATTTTGAAACTTGTGTTTTAGGCTAATATGTTTTTTATATCTTCAACTATTAGATCGTCAGTTAGATGATAGCGATTGAAAAGTTCCTTTACATCAACCTTATCTGTAAACTCTTTTGTTGCACCAAAGTTTAGGACTTTCATATCTTTAGCACCATAAAATCTTGTTATCTTTTCTCCAAATCCACCATCAAGTATTCCATCTTCTAAAGTTATAACAACTTCGTGATTGGCCATAAGTTCAGTTAACATTTCTTTGTCTATTCCAGTTATAAATCTTGGATTAATAAGTGTTGCATCTATATTCATAGAGTTCTTTAATTTTGCTTTTACCTTTTCTCCAAGCTCAAAGAATGCTCCAAGTGCTATTATTGCAACTTTGCTTCCCTCATTTACTTTCTTATAAGTGTTTAATGTAGAAAAATCAGCTAAAACTTTTTCTCCTGTTGATATAACCCCTTTTCCTGGCACTTTTATTACAACTGGATGTTCATTTTGTTCTAAGCCCCATTCCATCATGCTTATATATTCTTCTTTTGTTGTTGGAGCAAGGTAAACTATATTAGGAATATTTGATATTAAAGGTATATCAAATATACTTAGATGAGTTACATCTGAGCCACTGATTCCACCACCTTGGACAAGTATTAATGCTGGATTATTATTAATAGCTAAGTCTTGTGATAATTGATCATAGGTTCTTTGTACAAATGAACTCATAACTGATACAACAGGTTTGCCTCCTTGAGATGCTATACCTGAAGCTAAAGCAATTGCATGTTCCTCTGCTATTCCAACATCTACAAATTGATCTTTAAATTCATATCTAAATTTATTAAATCCACCCATAGGTGTTCCAGGAGATATTCCAAAAATACGACTATCTTCTCTTGCTTTCTCAATTAGGAAGTTGTCTGTAATATCTCCATAATTTTCTCCTGAACCTGTAAATAGCGGTTTTTTAGTTTCTAAGTCAAAAGGTGCAGCCCAGTGAAATGCTTCTTTGTTAATTTCAGCATCTTTATATCCCTTACCTTTTATAGTATTCATATGAACAACTACTGGGTGATCTATATCTTTAACCTTTGAAAAAACCTCAATTAAAGATTCTATATCATGACCATTTTTAACAAAGTGGTATTCAAAACCTAATGCTTTAAAGAAATTATCCTCAGCTTTTCCTTCAGTTTCACGAAGTTTAGCTAGATTTTTATATAGTCCACCATGATTGGTTGCTATAGACATATCATTATCATTTACTAATATAATTATATTTTTTCCTGAAGCACTTGCATTATTAAGACCTTCATAAGCTTCTCCCCCACTTAAGGAACCATCACCTATAACTGCTATAATATTTTCTTTATCACCCTTTATATCACGTGCTTTAGCAAGTCCACAAGCTAAACTTACTGAAGTAGATGTATGCCCAACTATAAAAAAGTCATGTTCACTTTCTACGTGTGAAGTGTATCCTGTTATAGAATCAAATTTATCCTTTTCTATAAATCCATGTTTTCTTCCAGTTAATATCTTGTGAGGATATGACTGATGTGAAACGTCATAAACTATCTTATCTACTGGTGAATTAAAAACGTAATGTAATGCTATTGTTGCTTCAACCATTCCTAAGTTAGGTCCAAAATGCCCACCAGTTTGACTAACTTTATTTATTACAGCATTTCTTACTTCCTCTGCCAATGTGTATAACTGCTCTTTATTTAATTCCTTTAAATCCTTTGGGGAATTTATGTTGTTCAAAATATTTAAGTTCATATTTTCTCTCCTAACTTTGATTTACTTTTATATTAGGTAATTATACTCCTTGAAGTTAACTCTAAGTCAAGATTTATTTTCTCCAGTGTTCTATATTATATCTTATTTTAAAATAATAACGCCTTGCTCTCCTCCAAATAATTATAGCTTTTTATCTATTAAACCTTTGTTTTTAAAATAATATTTATAGTTCTTTATTATTGGAATTACTTTTGTTATTGCTAACATATACCAAGCAAACATAAATATCATATTTTTTATATCATATGCTACAAAAAATCTCGGCATATAATTAGCTGTAGTAATAATAAACAATAAGACACATGCAACTAACATTGGTTTTGATTCTTTTATAAATTCTTTATTACGTCTTTCAATTTCTTCTATATTATTGAATGCATTTGGTCTTTCTTCCTCATATTCTATTTTCCATAAAAAAATATCTTTATTTCTATAAACTAACTCCCAGCCAAAGTCAGAATAAACTTTCTCATAATATTTACTAGGACGATCAACGTAATCTTCACAATAATCTAAACAATATCTAACCTTTTTAGAAATATCTTTTGTAAATATGTGAGTTTTATTTTTTATTTCTGATAGCTTCCAGCCTTTTAATTGAAGGTCTTCTAACCATAGTTCATACTCAACAAAATTTAATATATTTATTTTTCTTTTCTTGAATAATTTATCCATCATTTACTCCTTTCTAATAAAAGTATTCCATTGCGATTTAATTCATTGAGTCTCTTTACTTCCATCTCCAATATTTCTCTTCCTAATTCAGTTGTTTTGTAAATCTTTCTTCTATCTTCAACTTTTACTGATTTAATTAGCCCATCTATTTCTAGTCTTGATATACTTTTGTAAATTGTTCCTGCACCTAAAGTTAATCTTTTGTTTGTTATTTCTTCAATATGTTGCATTATTCCGTAACCATGTTTTTCTTCAACTAATGAAAGAAGTATATAATACATTGTTTCAGTCATTGGAATATATATTTTAATTGCATTTTCTAAAGATATCATAATCGCCTCTATACCTTTCTTTAAATAACAGTATTTAACAATATTATTATGTTCCAATGGAATATATTCCGTCAACAACTATCTCCTAAAATTAGTTAATAAAAGTCCACAAAAAATAGGAGACGTTAATCTGCCTCCTATTGCACTCAATATATTTTATAATTCCTCTCCATTTGATTCAATACATTTTTTATACCAGAAGAAAGAATCTTTTCTACTTCTATTGTAAGTTCCATTTCCTTTATCATCACGATCAACATAAATCATACCATAACGTTTCTTCATTTCACCAGTACCAGCACTTACTAAGTCAATACATCCCCATGGAGTGTAACCCATTAAGTCTACACCATCAAGTTCTATAGCTTCTTTCATTGCTTTTACATGTTCACGAAGATAATCTATTCTGTAGTCATCATGGATACTTCCATCTCCTTCTACCTTATCTACAGCACCTAATCCATTTTCAACTATCCACAATGGCAAATGATAACGCTCATATAAAGTATTTAAAGCTATTCTTAAACCTGTTGGATCAATAGACCAACCCCAGTCACTTGATTTTAAATATGGATTTTTTGCTCCCATTGAGAAGTTTCCACCTTCAGATTCTGCATCTTTTTTAGACGTACTAACATGAGATGAATAACATGAGAAACCTATGAATGAAACTGTTCCTTCTTTTAGTTCATCTAAATCCCCTGGTTCCATTTCAACTTTTACACCAAGTCTTTCATATTCCTTAAGTTTATATTCTGGATAATATCCTCTAGCTTGCACATCTGTATAGAAATGTGTTTTTTGGATATTTTTCATTGCTTCTAATTGATCTAATGGATTGCAAGTTTCAGCATAATTTGAACCATATGCAATCATAAGTCCAACCATCATGTTTGGATCAATTTCTTTAGCAGCTTTAACTACTCTAGCACTTGCCAAAAATTGATGATGAACAGCCTGAGCTTTACTTTGCTCATCAAACTTCATAACCCCACCAGCCATAAACGGCATCATTCCCATTATGTTAATCTCATTAAAAGTCATCCAGTACTTAACTTTTCCTTTATATCTTGTGAAAACAGTTCTACATAGAGTTTCATAAAAATCAACTACTCTACGATCAAGCCATCCACCATATTTTATTGAAAGATTTAATGGTGTTTCATAATGTGAAATAGTTACTAGTGGCTCTATTCCATATTTTTTACATTCGTCAAAAATATTTTCATAGAATTTTAGTCCCTCTTCATTAGGCTGTGCATCATCACCATTTGGATAAATACGCGCCCAATTTAATGATAGTCTAAAACATTTAAAACCCATTTCTGCAAATAATGCTATATCTTCTTTGTAATGATGATAAAAGTCAGTAGCCTCATGACTTGGATAATAATATTCATCAAGAATTGCAGGTTCTACCCCTTCAGGAAATACCATTGGCTTTAAAAAACTCATTTCCAAATATCCAGTTTCACCTGTGTTTGGATTACGCCATGTTATTTTTCTTGGTACAGTGTGACTGCCTTCAGTCAACACATCACTTGTATTTAAACCCTTCCCACCTTCTTTATATCCACCTTCATATTGGTTTGCAGCTGTAGCTCCACCCCATAAAAAATTCTTTGGAAAACTCATAATACACCATCCTTTAACAGTTTTATTTGTCTTATTGAGTATTATAAACCTTTACAAATGACTATAGTTTTCTAAATATGAAAATTTCATTCGTAAAGTATATACTTATATCTGTAATTATTAAAAAGAGGCCCCTCTTATCTAATAAGAGATTCCTCTTTTATATATCTATGCAACTTTTGTTTTATCATCTTCTACATCTAAAAGGCTTCTTGATGATGTACTTATGGCAATTGCTCCTAGTGGGGCTGTAATTACTATTGATAGTACCGCTATTGCTAAAATTACATCTCCTGATTGAACCCCCATGGATAATGGTATTGCACCCATTGCAGCTTGAACTGTTGCCTTGGGAATATAAGAAATCACACAAAAAATTCTTTCTTTCCAGTTAAAATCAGTTCCTAACACCGAGATTATTACTCCAATACTTCTTCCTATTAATCCTATAAATATTACTACTATCCCCATAGCTCCTGCATTAACTACTACGTTTATATTAACTTGGGCTCCCACTAATACAAAAAGAAGTATTTCTGCAAATACCCAAACCTTATTTAATTTTGCTGATAATCTTTTACCTACCTTGGGCATTTTCTCTAGAATTATGAATCCGATAGTCATAACACCTAAAAGTCCTGCTATCTCGACCTTATTTTTAAGTAAATTTTCTAAGGCGGTGAGCATTATAGCTGTCCCAACTATAAGTAACACCTTTTTTGTATCTCTGATATGATATTTTTTAAATGCCCATACCATTATAAATCCAATAATAGCTCCAGCAGCAATTCCTAAAACTATTGAAACCGGAATTCCTAATAATTTTACACCTATATTTACATGGCTTCCGCTATATAAACCTAAAAATGTTGTAAATATGGTTATAGCAAACACATCGTCAATTGATGCACCTGCTAATATTAATGTTGGAATCCCTTTTTTTGTTCCAATTTTATTGTCTATAAAATTAAGCATCTGTGGAACTACTACAGCTGGTGATACTGCAGCAATAATAAACCCTAATAAACCTCCTTGAATAAATGAAAATCCTAAAAACTTAGTTGATGCAAAAGCTATAAAAAACCCTTCAATAAGTCCAGGTATACAACTCATTTTTATAGCCGTTTTTCCAACCTTTTTTAAATCTTCTACGCTTACACCAAATCCTGCTCTAAGAAGTATGATTATTAGTGCAATTTTACGAAAATCTGCTGATGCATTTAGAATATCTGGTTGCAGTAAATCAAATCCGTAAGGACCTAAAATTACTCCTAAGATGAGCATTCCTAATAATCCAGGCATCTTTAATTTCGTAAAAAGAGTATTTGCTAGTATCCCTAGTAAAATTATAATTGCTAAACTTGTTGCCATTTTTTCTCCTCCAATTTTTTAGTAAAATATAAAAAACTCCTACAGGTACACTTATACAAGGACCTGTAGGAGTCATTAGCTAAATTGCGATTAAGGTGAACTCCATCACCTATGAATTACTCTGATTTTATCATAAATTAATTTCCTTTACAAGTCTAAAAGGTAGTTAATGATGAGCCAGAATTTATAAATTCATTTGATATACGTATTAGTAAAAAATTTTCGGATTTAATTATGTCGAATTTTTCCGCTTTCTTACTAACCTTACCTCTTGAGCACATATGATTTTGTTTGAAGGAAGTGTTGATTTTTAATTCTAAAGCTAAGGACATGCCTTCATTTGTTTGAACTTTACCCAAAAACTACCCTAAGAACCTTTTCTTCATCTCTCCTCTTGTCCCTGTGAATATTTCCTGTATACTTCACTCCTCTAAAATCTTCTACCCTTAACTGTTTTTCTCCTAAAACAAATCTCTTAAACAAACTAAAGGCTAAGTTATCTTCAATCATGAAAACCACAAACCAATTTATATAAAAACTTAAATATTTACTAGCAACATTATGAAAATTCTTAAGAAACAGCTTAAAGGCTCTACCTCTTTCATTTACTAAACGATTCGTAGCAACTGAATTCACCTTAAGTATCTTTTTAAATCTATCAACGTTTCTTTCAGCTAAACTTATCTTTAAATTATTTTCTATAAAGAAAAAATAATAAGTAAAATTTCTAGGTGGTGCTAAGGAATTATATTCATCACTTAATATAGGTATTATGTGTTTTTTTAATATCTCCTTATTTATACTTTCCTTAGTTATTGGCTTCATATATTTCTTATCTAATGTATCTTTGCAATTTAAAATTGTAATTTTACTTCTTTTACTTTTTATTAAACCACGACTACCTTTGAAACTCTCCTCTAATTTTATCTCTCCTATTTCTATATCACCAGCAAGCTTATCTTTCATTATTTGAGTTCCTATCACACTTAATATTTTGTGCCTCCATTGAAAGCTAGTTGAAAGGTTGATGTCTAAAATTTTAGCAATTTCTCTTAATGTTGCTCCAGATTTTATGCAAATCATATACTTTAGCCATATATCAATTGGTTTTTTAGTATAACTTATGGGAAGGCCCGTAACGTCAGAAAATGTTCTTTTACAATCTTTGCATATATATCTTTGAATACCATTTTTAGCTCGTCCGTTTTTATTTATATGATTACTGCAGCAATACCTACATTCTTTCTTTGGACTAAAACTAATATTCTTTTTAGAAGCCTTTAATCTTTCATTATTGATTTCATCTTGAGCGGAATTATAGTTAAAAATCTCTCTCATTTTGTCTATGAGCTTTAGTAGTTCCTGATTCATATTTTTCATCTCCAACATTAAGTTTTATCTTAATTATTTACTTTATTTCAATTTTTAACCATGTGTTTTATTTCATCAACATTTCTTTAGAACAAAACCATATGTGGTAAGAAACTTCTTTGGATACCTTTTCGACAAAAACAGCTGCTTATCTTGAAAATGATAGGAACGTATTGTATCTTTGAACATATTAAATAAAAGTATATTGTACTTTTTAGGCGAGCTTCATGAAATTATTGATTTAAATGCTAAGAGCTTCGTTATAAAAATAACTCATAACAAACTGCTATCAAAAGTGATAAAGTTTATTATGAGTTATCATTTTTTAATTAGAGACTTTTTCCAAAAGATTAAATAGTTTTTATAAACATTACCCTTTTGTAAATTATAATTTTATTATTTTAGTTGCTACATTTTTACAAAAAGCAATATCGTGTTCCACAAAAAGAATTGTTGGCTTATATTCAAGTAATAATTCTTCAATCTGCATACGCGAAATTACATCTATAAAGTTTAGAGGTTCATCCCAAATATATAAATGTGCTTTTTCACATAAACTTCTTGCAATCAATACCTTTTTCTTTTGCCCACCACTAAAATCTTCTATTTTCTTTTCAAACTGCTCTCTTGAAAAATCAAATTTTCTAAGAATAGATTTGAATAAACTCTCATCAATGCTATTTTCGTAGGCATACTCAGACAAATTTCCAACTAAAGTTGATGTATCTTGCGATACATATGAAATGATTAATTGATTGTTTTTTCGTATTACCCCAGTATGAGAAATATTTTCGCCATTAATTAATTTTAATATACTGGATTTCCCACTACCATTTTTACCTTGAATAGCTGTTCTTTCACCTTGTTCTATACTAAAGCTTATTCCTTCACAAACACTTTTATCATTATATTTAATTGAAATGTCTATAAGTTCAACTACTTTATTATCATGAAAGCTAAGTTGCGATATTTTCAAACTTTCATTAGATTCAATATTTTTAAGTAGTTTTGACTTTTCTTCTATCATATTTTGTTGTCTAGATTCTATATTTTTAGCACGTTTCATCATCTTGGCTGCCTTGTGCCCAATATATCCTCTATCTACTTTACTTCCAGAATTAGTGCTTCCAAACTTACTGCTTTCAACATTATCTGACCATGATGATGTACGTTTTGCTGCTTTTGAAAGTCTGCTTATATCCTTCTTTAGCTTTTCATTTTCTGCTAACTCAAATCCATCTTGTAGCTTTTTATTTTCCCACCAGGAAGTAAAATTTCCTTTTTGAATTTCAATATTAGTTTTATTAATAGCCAAAATATGATCAACACAATTATCTAAAAAAGCTCTATCGTGTGAAATCAAAATGAAACTTTTTTTTCTATTTAGATATTTACTTAGCTTTTTTCTAGCTTCTGAATCTAAATGATTTGTTGGTTCATCAATAAGTAGAAATGAATTTTCTTTCAAAAACATCCCAGCAAGTAATACTTTTGTTTGTTCACCATTTGATAGTGTGAAAAACGGTCTATATAAAACGTCAAAGTCCACTTCTAATAGCGATAGTTCTTTTTCTATTTCCCAATCCATTGAATTTGGGCTGATTTCTTTTATAACATCTATAGTAAAATTTTCTTTTTCCTTAACTTCATATGGAAAATACTCGAAATTAACGCTAGAAGAAATAACTCCTCTATACTCATATTTTCCGAGTAAAAGATTCATAAAGGTTGTTTTTCCACGGCCATTCCTGCCTGTAAACCCTAACTTCCAATCTGTATCAATTTGAAAATTAACATTTTCAAAAATATTATCGTAACTTCCCTCATAGCTAAAGGTAAGATTTGTAACATTTATTAAAGACATACTTCGTCCTCCTTTGTAATTAAATAGTGCAAATAACAAAGTCAGAACTTATGCTGACCTCGTTATTGCTCCATATAAACTTGATATTTCCTATCTGACTTTATATGGAGAATATCATGTGTTACAATAGTATCTTTCATATTTAAATCACCTCCTAATCTGGAAAATAAATAAGAGCTGCAAGAAATATTATTCTTACAGCTCATAAATACACTCAATTAAACTACTCTACGGTAGCATAAAGTAACAGTATATATCTAAGAGAAAAAATAATAACTTTCTTGCAAATAAGTACAACAAAAACAAACAGACTTCTCTGTTAAATTTCTTATTTAAACGTACTTTAAAAATTAGCAAGAAAAATTAATCATTTTTTCACCTCAACTTTCATTTTTTTATATTATAGCATCAATAGTTTTAGAAAATCAACATAATTATTTTAAGGTTTTAAATTCATATCCTTTGTTCTTTAGGTCAGTAATTATATCTTGAAGTGCCTCTGCTGTACTTTCTTTACTATATGTATCATGCATTAGTAGAACAAGTTTTTCTTGTCCAACAAAAGTTTCATGATACCTATTTAAAAGCTGTTCTTTTGTTTTTCGGCTACCTTCAGCATCTCCTATTAATACATTCCAGTCTATGTACTTATATTTTTTTTCCTCAAGTTTATTATCAATCTCTTCTCTTCCGCCCCAAGAAGCATGTCCACCTGGAAATCTCACTACTCTAGTATTAAACTTATCTCCTAATACCTTCTTTATTGCATCATTCGTTTGCTCTAACTCTCCCATAAATGTATTAGCATCTATTTTCCCTTGGGGATAAAGTTTAGAATAGTTATGTGTATATGTGTGATTTGCTATAGCATGTCCTTGTTTATATATATCTAAAAGTATATTTTTTGTTTCAGGATTTTCTTCTAATTTATTACCTACAATAAAAAAGGTAGCTTTTATATTATTATCCTTTAGAATCTTTAAAATCTTTGGAGTAACAGTAGTTGATGGACCATCATCAAATGTCAAATATGCAATCTTTTTTCCATCTTGAATTTTTATGTTTTTAACTAAAAAATCTTGAATTTGCCCTGCATCAAAACTATTTTCATCCATATTTATATTATTTTTATTCTCAGAATCATCATCCTTATTATCCTCATCATTCTCTTTTTGCTCTGAATTATCACTACTGTTATCTGCTTCATTGTCTATAGATGCTTGTAGTATTTCATTTTTTTGTGTAGTTTTTTCTTCAGAGTATTTGTAGGTTATAAATGCTCCCAATATAATAATCAAACTACAAATAAATATCCCTATTTTCTTTCTTCGTTTATTAATATTATTTTTCCTCAAGTTAAACCTCCTTCTAACAAATACAATCTCTTCATATAAATTGTATGATGTTGTTGTATCATTAAATGTGTAACTTGTATCGAAGTTGTAAATTTTTTTACTTATATTTTAGCTATGCTATCCCTTACTAAAGCAACCATATCATCTTCAGCACCTAAACTAAAATTAAAGAAATTGAACTTAATTCTCTATTTAATTATACAATATATTCTCAAAATTATGTTACTCCTGGTAAATTATTATCTAACTTTCATATATTATTTATCCAAATCTCTAACAATTATAGTATCACTATAAAAGTTGACACATATAATTAAACTATAGAACTAATATGGAGATAGTTATGAAAAATTTATTAAGAAGAATTAGGAGAAAGCTTAGAAACAAGTTTAGTCGTAGTGACGTGATTAAGACTCCTAAAATTGTTGAGGTAAATTATACTTGGGCAACCCCTTTAAGTTATAATTTTAATCCTAATATGATAGTGTATCATCATACCGTTGATAACAATATGACTCCTCAAAAAATAGATGAAATTCATAAACAAAGGGGCTGGAGTGGTATAGGTTATCACTTTTATATAAGAAAAGATGGTACTATATATAGAGGTAGACCCGAAAATGCAGTAGGTTCTCATGCCCCTGGAGTAAATGCTAGAGCTTTTGGAATTGCATCTGAAGGTAATTTTAATGAAGAGTATGTAACACCTCAACAAATGACTAGTCTTATAGCATTGTCAAGATACTTAATGAACAAATATAATATTACGGATTTAAAGAGGCATAAAGATGTACGACAAACAGAATGCCCTGGCAATAACTTCCCATTTGAAGAAATCAAAGCAAAACTAAATGTTAAATAAAAAGATAAGACGCACCGTTTAATTTGGTACGTCTTATTGTTATCTTTTAGATTATTTTATTGATTGTGGGTAATTAAATATATTTAGAGGATTATATTTTTCATTTATAAAATTCAATCTACAAGCATTTCCACCATAGTATTCTTTTTCATAATTCTTAAGTGGACTATATTGAAAATTAATAAAAGATCCTTCTGTTATAGTTTTTATATAATTTAGCCTGTTTGCTACCCATCTTTTATTTACTTCTGCATATATAGAATCTTCCCACACTGACTGTATTCCAATTATAAGATTTGAATCCCTGTAATAAAATGCTGTTTCATCTTTTCCTTTATCTTTAACTGCTCCACCTAAGCCATAAAATGTTACTGCTGCATACACTGAACCTTTAGGCTTTTCTTGAATTAGCGATGATAATTTTAGAAGTTGATCTTTTGAATATACTCTATCTTGAAATCTACCTGCTGATTTAAATTTTTCACTATCTGGATATCCAGCTTCAACTTCTTTTATAGCATTTAAAAAAGTTGTATATTGAAAATTAGGCTGAGCCTTTGGCAATTCTACTAGTGGTTTTAAAATTTCCTTAAGCTCATCAACTTCTCCATAAAATAAACCTATAAAATAAGCTGCAACTCCTTCTTCCTCTGAATTATAGAAACTGGCTCTCATATTTACCCTTCTATCTAGGTTTTCATATAAATCTTGCATCATCTCCATAATTTTTGCTTGTTCTAAGAAAGTGGTATTCGGATAATATATAGTAAATAGAGTTACCATATTAAATTTAGGTGGCAAATTAAAAGTTAAGGAAGTTACTATACCAAAATTGCCTCCTCCAGCTCCCCTTAATGCCCAAAATAAGTCTTTATTACATTTTCTATTTGCAGTGATAATTTTACCACTATAATCTACCATCTTAAACTCAACTACACTATCTATTCCTAGTCCAAATAATCTAGACGAAAGTCCCCAACCTCCACCTAAAGTATATGCAGCTACCCCAACAGTTGGGCAAGTACCGCCTGGGAAAGGATATCATCTTTTACCTACATAGTCATATAACTCACTATTTAGAACTCCTGGTTCTATTGTAACTATATTTTTTACTTCATCTATTTTTATCTTTTTCATTCTACTTACATCAATTACTACTAGTTTATTGCCAACAGAATATCCTTCATAATTGTGTCCACCAGAGCGTATTCTAAAATCATAGTTTTTTATAATGCAAAATTCAAGTGCACTTTTAACATCTTCTTTGCTTGTACAATACAATATAGCTATTGGGTATTTTTGTATAGCTCTATTCCATACTTGTCTATCTTTTTCATATTCTTTGTCATTAGGTGTTACTATTTCCCCATCAAGTGACAAATCTCTTGTTAATTTCATACTAATCATCCTTTGCTATATAGTTTCGACTATATTTTTCTACTACCAATATATGCATAGGACTCCGTAGAACGCACACCATATTTTATATTTACTGCATTAAAATCTACATAATGCTCTTATTACTTTGTTGCTTAAATCACTATCAACTTTTATAACATCGATGTACTTTTCAAGATGAACCTTTAATTCATCATTATTCATAAAATGATGCACATGATTTGAATCATTATACGCATAACCTAATGGCACTGAAATAAGTATATATCCTCCTGGTTTTATCCATTTTCTTAATCCCTCAAATATTGGACCTGGATATAAAATATGTTCAAACACATTGATTGACCAAGCAGAATCATACAAATCTTTTGGCACATCTTTAGTTATATCATTTAGAGTGAAAAATAGTCTTTTTTTCACTTCATCAACTTCTTTATGTTTATAATAATTTGCTATATTAATTCCAATCTCACTTAAATCAATTCCATGAATAAACATACCTTTTCTAGCTAAATATATATCTAGATTTCCAGACCCGCATCCAAAATCTAGTATTTTACCACTTATCTCTGGATATTTATCAAAACAAGAAAGCTCAAAATGATTTTCCCAAAAGGACATTTTTAAAGCTTCAGGATTATACTTTAATCTATCTATAAAACCCCTATCATTTATGTTATTTTTACTCGCTCCTGATTCAATAATTCTACGTACTTCTTTAAACTCTTTATTCGTACAATTTTCATTAATTATTGAATAATTTTCATCATTAATATAATTATAAATTTTGTTACAAATATCAATCCAATTAAAATTACTATAAGCAAATTTTTGAATTTCTTCACAGTTATTCTTTAAACGTTCTTCATCCTGAGCATATTTAACTATTAACTTCGATAACTCCTCTATTTGATCTACTCCAAATATATCACCATATTTCCTATTATCTGTAACATCTAAAGCAGGAAGAACATTAGATGACAATAAAAAGCATCCATTTTTTGCTGCTTCAACATAGACTATCCCAAAGCTTTCACTTCGTGAAGTTAAACAGAATATTTTAGCCTTTCTATATTCTTCTTCAAGTTCTTTTTTACTAACTATTTCTCCAGTAAATATGATCCTATCTTTTAAATTAGGATTATCTAAAAAAAATTGATTTATATATGGATTAAATGTATTAAGTACAGGTCCAATAATTTTAAGTTTCCAATCCTTAATTTTATCTTCAGCTAACTTGAAAGCTTCCATTAAAATTTCATTTGCTTTTAAATACAATCCAATTCTTCCAACAGTAATAATAAAATTTTCTTTTTCTTCATACTGAACTTTTTGACTTTCAAAAAAATCATAAAAACCATTAGGAATATATTCAACCTTAACCTCCAAGACCCTTTTTAAAAAATCATAGAGATATTTTGTTTCAACTGTTATTAATGAGCATTTTTTCAGAATATCAATTTTACTATCAGAGAATTCTTCATAAGTAATATACATATTAGCATCCAACTTCAGATAAACCTTTCCTTGTGGATTCAACTTTTTAAATAATTTTATCCAATTTAAGCTTCTAGGGTTTAAATGAAATAAATGTAAAACATCTATTTTCTCAGCATTATCTATTAAATAATACATACCATCTACTTCTGGGTCACCTTTTACTTGTTCAAGAAATTCTATATTAAAACCTAATAACTCTTTTTCAAGATATGGATAACTACCATTATTATAGGCTACTATTTTAGAATCATAATTATAGTGTTTTCCCATTACATATGCTATCATCCCTACATCTTTAGTTAAGTGCGAATTATCTGTTTCTGGGAATAAAGTTACAAAAGTTTCCCTTTTAGAGGCTTTATTTAATACTTCACTCATTTATTATCACCTTTTTATACTATTTTAGTTATTACTATTCTAAAAAATTAATCTTTAGAATAACATTGTAGTTAAAATGTTAAAGACTCTTTAAAGATAAATAGCCCATTGAATTTATGTTAAATTTTTGGTAATATATTTCAATACACCTATACTTTTTCTGGAGGATAAAAATATGAAAAGCAAAGGTTTACTAAAGAAAGTTTTAGCTATTTCATGTGCAAGCTTAATTCTTATTTTAAGTGGTTGTACAAAAACACCAAGTGATAACACTACATCTTCAAAGGCAATGGCTGATTATAAAAGTAAATATGAAGGTAAAAAACCAATTGTAACTATTGAAATGGAAGATGGGTCAAAAATAACAGCTGAGCTATATCCTAATATAGCACCTCAAACCGTTGATAATTTTGTAGATTTAATTCAGAGTGGTTTTTATGATGGTTTAATATTTCATAGAGTAATTCCTGGATTTATGATTCAAGGGGGAGATCCTAAAGGTAATGGAACTGGCGGTTCTGAAAAAACTATTCCTGGAGAATTTAGCTATAATGGATTTGAAAATAAATTAAAACATACTAGAGGTGTTCTCTCTATGGCGAGATCTCAAGCAGTTGATTCAGCAAGTTCCCAATTCTTTATTATGGTTAAAGATACTGACAGCCTTGATGGAAAATATGCTGCTTTTGGTAAAGTAACTGATGGTATGGATACTGTAGATAAAATAGTTAGTGAAAAGAGAGATTCTAACGATAAACCACTAACAGATCAAAAAATGAAAAAAGTTACTGTAGATATAAAATAACTTTAAATAGACAAAAGGCTTTGATAAAATCAATTATCAAAGCCTTTGTTTACTTATATAAATAGATTGATATTTGATTCTGAAGCTTCGCCTAGGTAATAACCTACTCCTCCAAAATTAACGCCATCTATTAGTTCTTCTTCTTTTATTCCCATTATGTCCATAGACATTGTACATGCAACTATATTCACGCCATTATCCATGGCAGCTTTCATAAGTTCTTCTAATGACTGTACATTTTTCTTTTGCATTATTCCTCTAATCATCTTAGCTCCAATGCCTCCCATATTCATTTTCGATAAGCTAAGCTTTTCAGAACCTCTTGGCATCATAAACCCAAATGCTTTCTCGATTATATTCTTTTTGACTTGTATATTTTCATTTTTTCTTAAAATATTTAAGCCCCAGAAGGTGAAAAACATTGTTACCTTTTTGCCCATAGCAGCTGCACCATTAGCTATAATAAAAGAAGCTATAGCTTTATCTAAATCACCTGAAAAAACTACCATTGTCTGAGAGTTATCAAGTTTAACTGAACTCTCTAATATATCAATATTTTCTACATTACTTTTAGACTTTTTTTTTATTTCAGCGTAGATAATTCCGCAGCTTTTATCTAAAGACATTAATTCATTTCCAGTATTTTTACACCAAGATTTAATATCTTCATAAAAACCAGGATCTGAAGCCTTTACTTTAATACATCTCCAGTATTTAAGGTATCAATTTTAGCTTTAACTTGCATTAATGGCCCTGGACAACATAATCCGCATGCATCTAACTCTATTGAGTTTATATCCACAGCTACTTCTCCTTTTTGAATATCTGTATTTAAATTACTTTGTTTACTGATTTTCTTAGCAATATATTTTGATTGGATATATGTCTTATATCCACCAGATAAATTTTTAACCTTAAATCCGTTTTGAGTTAAAATTCTAGATGCAATATGCCCTCTTAGTCCTACAGCACAATATACAATTATTTCTTTATCTTTAGGTAATTCATTCATTCTATTTCTAAGAGAATTTAAAGGAATATTTATAGATCCTTCTATAGAACCACTTTCAACTTCAATTGTTTCTCTAATATCTAATAATGTACTATTTTCACTATTATATTCATTTAATTCATTAACTGAAATTATATCTGTAATTCCATTTAAATAATTTTCAGCTACAAATCCTACCATATTTTGTGGAGATTTTGCAGATAAAAATGGTGGTGCATATGCAAGCTCTAATTCTACTAAATCTTCAACTGTTCCATTAAGTTTAATAACTGAAGCTATTACGTCTATAAATTTATCAACACCTTCATATCCAAAAGCTTGAGCACCTAAAACCTTACCTTCTTTATTAAATATTAATTTTATTGATATTTGTTTTGCTCCAGGATAATAACTTGCATGAGACATAGGATGTATATATGCTGTTTTATAGTCAACGCCTAATCTTTTTAATGTTCTTTCATTATTTCCTGTTGAAGCTCCTACTAAATCAAATATTTTTAATATAGATGTTCCTTGTGTTCCTTTATAAGCTACCTTTCTTCCAGCTATATTGTCAGCTGCAATTCTGCCTTGTCTATTAGCTGGTCCAGCTAGAGGAATAGCGACATCTTCCCCAGACACATAATCCTTAACTAATATTGCATCCCCAACAGCATAAACATCAGATGCAGATGTTCTCATATACTCATCCACTATAATATGACCTCTTGCACCTAATTCAATGTTAGTATTCCTAATAAATGAAGTATCAGGAGCCACACCTATAGCCAAAATTACTATGTCAGATTCAACAAAACTTCCATCTTTTAAATGAACTTCTATTAAATCATTATTACCTTTAAAACTATCAACTCCATTGTTTAGAATTAATGATACACCTCTATCATTTAACTCTTTTTCTGCAATAGTTACCATTTCAGAATCAAAAGGTGCTAATATATGTGGAGCAGCTTCTATTAAAGTGACATCTAATCCTCTTTCTTTAAGATTTTCAGCCATCTCAATTCCTATAAAACCTCCACCTATTATAACAGCACTTTTTATATCTTTTTCATCAACAACTTTTTTAATTTTATCTGTATCTGGTACATTTCTTAAAGTGTATATCTTAGAGCTATCTATTCCTTTAATAGGTGGTTTAATTGGTTTTGCTCCAGGTGATAATATTAAATAGTCATAGCTTTCCTCATATTCTCCTTTTTCTAAGGAGTTAACTTTAACTACCTTTCTATCTGTATCTATTGACACAACATCAGAATTTACTCTTACATCAACATTAAATCTATCATTTATACTTTTAGGTGTTTGAACCAAAAGTTTTTCTCTTTCCTTTATTTCTCCTCCAATATAGTACGGAAGTCCGCAATTAGCAAAACTTACGTATTCTCCTCTTTCAAACATTATTATCTCTAAATTTTCATCTAATCTTCTTAATCTAGTAGCAGCTGAAGCTCCGCCTGCTACACCACCAACAATTATTACTTTTTTCATACAGAACTCCTCCTATATTTATAATGTTTTTATATAAAACATCTTAAATTCTTAAATATCTTACTTTTATATTAAAGCCTATAGGTAAATATAGTCTGTGACTTAATCACACTTAAAACTAAAAAAGACCCATCTCTTTAAGATAAGTCCTTTTACATTAATATACTATTATAATGTTGTAGGAAGATTGTATTTAACCATTTCCATGCAATCTATATTATTTTCCAATGTATCTGTAACTATTTTAATTGGAGTACTAAAAATGGTCATATAATCAAACTCATCAAATTCTCGGCGTGTTTCAAATGCTAACTTTTCTTCTGTTATTAGAAACTGAGCATCAACCCCATTTTTGTTTCCACGTGCATCTAACCTGATCCATTTATTTAAACTTGAAATAAAAACCGCATTTAATCCATGAATACAATAACCTGTTTCTGGAGTATCCCCAAGCGTAAGTCTTTGATAACAAAAACCTACAGGAATGTTTTCATTTCTTAGTAGTGCAGCTAGTAACATTGATTTTGCATAACAAATACCCTCTTTATATCTAAGAACTTCTGAAGCGACTCTTGTAACTCTTGTGCTTTTAATATCCCAAGAATGAGAAATCTCATCCCTAACGTACTCAAAGGCAGTCCTTATTTTCTGAATATCATCTGAACTTTCTTTAAATAGTTCTTTTGCTTTATTTTTAATAACTTCATTATCAAAGTCAACGTATTTATCTGGTTTTAGATAATCCAATAAATTTTTACTTTCAAATATAAACAAATCGTTCCTCCATGTTAAATCTATTTTTAAATAACTATATTATAATAGATTTAACTTATTTTATATATATGTTAATAACATTATTATTTAAAAATCCCTTCTTATTGATTTTTTTAGATTTTATTTATGTTAGTCTTTAGAATTATTGCTAAATTTCGAGTTTAAGTTTTTATTTTTAATCATCATTTACGAGTATTTCTTATATATTTTATTTCTCTAAATACCTCGATTTATATATACACCCTTTGGCACTTAATGTTATAATTATCATATTATTTACAATTAATTCCACTATTTGATTAGTAATTTTAATTTTTTGCATACAAAAAGAGGAATCTCTTCCTCTTTTAAATCTACTTTTATAAAGTTTTACTTTACATGGTTTTCTTTAATTTCCTCAAAGAAAATCTCTATTTTAGTTCCTTTTCCAATTTCACTCTGAACTTTTATATCACCCTTATGCCAGTTTATTATTTCTTTAGATATGGCCATGCCTAATCCAGATCCTTTTGATTTAGAACTTGAATTAACTCCTCTATAATATCTGTTAAATATATTTTTTAAATCCGCTTCTCCTATTCCCTGTCCATTGTCTTCTATACTTATGTTTATAAAGCTGTCTTTTTTAAACACTGATACATCAATAACCGTATCCTCTGTATTGTGATCCATTGCATTAACTAACAGGTTGGTTATAGCCCTTTTTATATATTTTTTATCACAGTTTATTATTATATTTTCATCATCAAAATTAAAGTTCACTTCTCGTTCACTATAATTACTGTTATTAAGTAAGTCTATTATACATTCCTGGAGTATTGTCACTAAGTTCTCATAACTAAAACTTATAGGAATTACCTTGTTTTTAAGTTTATATATTAAAGATAAATCATTAACTAACTCCTGAATATGATTTGTATTAGCTAGAATTATAAGTGTATATCTTTTTGCATCATCAAGATTTATATCATATTCTTCTCCCTGTAGAAGTTCTGCATATCCCTTGATGGAACTTAGCGGAGTTTTTAAATCATGGCTTATATTTGCAATCCACTCTTCTTTTGCCTCATCAACTTCCTTTCTATGCATTTCATTTTCCTTTAAGATAACTGATAAATTGTTTATATTTTTACTTACTTCTTCGTAAATTCCCTTTTTACTTTTTTTAGGCTTATATATACCATCTTTTAAATCTTCTATATCCTGAATTACTGATACCATTGGTTTCACTAGATTTCTACTAAAAATATATGCTACAATTCCAACCAAAACAAAACCAAAAACTATCATACTCAAATGATATCTAAAACTTTCTTCTGTGAAAGTTAAAGAATACTTAAAAACCTTATTTATTGGAAAACCTACTAATAAAGTGTATTTCTCATTCCCTTTTATCAATTCTTTTGTAGAAACGGTAGTTGGAGCTATACTTTCCCAAGGATTTTGTATGAAATTAATTAATTCTGAAGTCGCATAACTAGTAGGAATATTATCAGGCTTATTTTCTTTAAAAACCTCATTATTCCCCTTATCTAGAACTTGAATCCAAACATTGTTTTCTTTTAGTCTTTTTATATTTTCATCATTTAAACTAAACTCATTTCTACTCTCTAGATCTTCTATAAAAGGCTCTATAAAATCTGAAGTTGAAAATGATACGCTATATATCTTCTCTCCAAAACTTATATCAGTTTTGTATATCAATAAATTTAAAAGTCCATAAATAAGAAAGGTTATTTGAAAAACTAAAATCATAGATATCAATATTTTTGCTGTTAATTTTATCTTCATATCAGTTCACCAACTTATAACCAATTCCTTTTAATGTTTTTATGTGCTTGGGGTTACTTGGATCTTTCTCAAGTTTTTCTCTTAAGTGTCTTATATGAACCATAATGGTATTATCATAACCATCATACTCATAACCCCAAACTTCCTCACATAATGAGGCTTTACTAAAAACCTTGTTCATATTTTTAGCTAAAAATAATAATAATAAATACTCTTTTGCTGTTAAACTTATATTCTCATCTCCATTTTTAACTTCGCCTGTTTCTTCATTTATAATAATTGAGCCAAATGTATATATTCTGCTTTTTATTTCCTTACCCATATTGTCTCTTTTAAGCTGAGATTTAACTCTCAAAACCACTTCCTTAATATTAAATGGTTTAGTTACGTAATCATCTCCCCCTGCTTCAAGACCCTTTATTTTCTCTTCATCTTCCCCTTTTGCAGTTAAGAAAATTATTGGACAGTTTGAGAAAGTTCTAATTTTGTCACAAACCATATATCCATCTATGTCTGGTAGGTTTACATCTAAAATTATTATGTCAGGATTTTTTTCCTTACACATTAATATTGCATCAATTCCATTTTCAGCTTCGTATATAGATCTAAAGCGTTCCTTTATAAAAACTTCCTTTAGTAAGTGTAATAGCTCTCTTTCATCATCAACAAGCATTATCTTCTTGTTTAATAGTTCATCATTAATCACGATAATACCCTCCTTATCACAAGTATAATTTTACCATAGTTCACCCTTACATTATATCCGATTCCTTAAAGCTTATATAATCTAGTGCAAATAATAAAAAAGCTAAAACTAAGGAGGCACCTATAGCTATATACTTCTCATAGGAACTTATTGCCCCATTTGTAATTGATAATGCGTATGTCCAAGGAGCATAAATCCAAAATCTACTTTGAGCTATAAAAATATTTGTAATCATCATAACAACTCCAGCAGAAATAACTGGTATTATGCTCATAAAATTTCTTCCTATTATAAATAAAAGAATTATTACTGGAAGTGAAGTTATAAATATTTCAATTCCAACAACTAATATACTTAAGTCTATTTTTTTACTTATAAAAAATCCTCCTAAAATTACTGCTAGAAGATAAGAAACTATTGAAGCGGCTAAAGTTAATAACATAATCTTATATTTTGTGAAGTAAATACTACTTTTCTTAATAGGCATAAGCATTAGTTGTTTCCAGCCATTATTATCATTTTCAACCTTTGTTATTATGCATGCAGTAAATGTATTTAGTAAGGGGAGTCCTAAGGCTATAAAGGTAATTGAAGAAAACATAATTATAGCTTCATTAATTTCTAACCCATTTATAGCTAGGCTTTGTGCCTTTTTTATAAATATTAAAACTATAGCTATTGGAACAGCCAAGGCTGTAAACAATAAAGAGCTTTTCTTAATTTTTAAAAATTCTACTTTTAATAATTCCATTTCTTAATCCTCCTAATATATTTCTTTATTTTCAAAATATTTTCTAACTAAAGATGAGCCTACTATAAGAATGGCTGCTGAAATTATTAAAACGATAGTTATCTCATTTCGCCCTTGAGTTATAGAAAATAAAGAAAAACCATAGGGATTTATATTTCTGATGAAAGTTTCACTATGATATATATTGGAAGAAAGCGCACTAAGTACTGCTGCCACTCCAATGGATATCAGTAAGTTTTTGTTTTTTAGGTTTATAAATAAATGTATAGTCATTATTACTAAAGTTGATATTAATTGAATAGAGAACATTATTATAAAAAATCTCCAAGGAATAGGCTCTTTGAATTTAAATATCAGTCCAACTATTATCAAGGAAAATACATTTAGTAAAAGCATAATTATTGAATAAAATACAGCCACAATAACTTTTGCATTTAAAATACTGTTTCTTTTTATAGGTTTAGTTAATAAAAATGTCCATGCGTTATTCTTATATTCACTTTCAAATAAAGTAACTAAGATAAGTGAAGCAAATAGGGGCATATTATCATTAAAATACAATATCCTTTGCTCTTTTATTAAAACTTGCCAAGAGGTTAATCCTTTTAAGGTAGCTTGTGGTAAAAGCCAACTTTCATACCTTATTAAAAAATCAAACACCAAGAGAGCTGAGACTCCTATTGGAATCACAAGTATAAACAAAATAACTAAATTTCTTTTCTCTTTTATAAACTCGTTTTTTATTAAATCCATTAGCATACCTTTTCCTCCTTAGTAAGTCCTAAGAAAATTTCCTCTAATGAAGTTTTTTCTTCAGTTAAATAGTTTAACGAATATCCCCCCATTACAACCTCTCTACAAATTTTTGAAGGAGATAGGTTATTTCCTTTAATTTTTAGTCTTAGGTTCTCCTCTTCTACCCTATATCCTCTAGCTAATAAAAGCTTCATAGTTAAAGCCTTGTCTTCCTTCTTTTCTAGTCCTATTATTACTTCATTAGTAGAGTTTTTCTTTAAATCCTCTAGAGATCCTTGATATAGTAGTTTTCCTTTATTTATTACTCCAACCTCAGTTGCTACTAACTCAATCTCATTCAATATATGACTTGAAATAATTATGGTAATTTTCTTTTCTTTAGCTAAATATCTTATTAGATTTCTAATTTCTATTATTCCAGCAGGATCTAAACCATTAGTCGGTTCATCTAAAATTAAAAGTTTTGGGTTTCCCATAAGAGCCTGCGCTATCCCAAGTCTCTGCTTCATTCCTAAAGAAAACTCATTAACTTTTTTATTTCTCTCTTCCCACAGATTCACAAGTTTTAGTTTCTCTTCAATCTCTTCCTTATTAAGCTTTAACATTCTTTTTAAGATATCAAGATTCTCATAGGCAGTTAAATGTCCATAATAGGATGGGCTTTCAACTAAAGCTCCTATGTTTTTTAAAATCTCTTCTCTATTTTCTTTAATTGATTTTCCAAAAATATATACCTCACCACTATTAGCTCTTATAAGTCCTAATAACATCTTTATAGTTGTTGACTTTCCAGCTCCATTAGGGCCTAAAAATCCATATATCTCTCCCTCTTTTATCTTTAAATTAACATTATCAACACTCTTAACTTTATTAAACACCTTAACTAGATCTTTTGTTTCAACGATATATCTACTCATTTTACTCACCTCTTAAGTTTATTTCACTATAATCTTATAATGTTCTCTTTAATTTTGATTTTAGGTGAGCTTAATTCTATCTTAATTATGAAAAAATCTGATAGAATAATTGAATTAATTCCTCTATCAGATTCATTTATTATAATTCAAGTTTATAATACCTTTGCAAATTCACGAGAGGCATTTCTATACTTAGTTGGTGTCATGGACTTTTTTGAAATAAATTGTTTTATAAAATAGGTATCATATTCAAAGCCCGTTGCACGTGCAATTTCATTTAAACTCATATCTGTATGTGTTAAAAGTGTTTCTGAAACTTTCAAACGGTATTCTAGTAAGTACCCCATTGCAGTTAATCCACATAACTCTTGAAACATTTTATTTAATGACACTCTATTTAAATGAGCACATTTTGTTAAATCTTCTAACATTATTTTCTCTGAATAGTTTACATGTATATACTCCAATACTAAATTAACTGGTGTTTGTTCCTTATAATTACTTAACTCTTCAATCAACTCTAATATCTGTATCAAATACCTTTTTATTCTACACACCCAAAGTGAGTCGCTTTGAGCGTATACCTCCATACCCATAATAAAAAACCATTCATACAATTTTGGATAGACATTTTCAGTTAAATTATATACACAAACTTGGTTATTTTCTCTATTAAAAAGTGAAAGTCCAGATTCTATTTTTAGACTAGTTGATAAGTACCCTTTACTCTCTAAAAAACGTGCTGTATTAAAAAAATCAGGATGGAAAGAAAATGATTGCGCTGATAAATTATGTTGTTCAATAACCTTTACCCTATCCTCTATAGATAAACAAAGAACACTTGGAGCTACAATTTTAATAGGACGATCATTTAGTTGTAATTTAATGCTTCCACTAGTAATTAAAATTATAGTGAACCTCTCTTTGTATGGGAGATTAATAAAATTCTCATTTACAACAAATTCAATAAACACAGGTCTATTTTTATAGCGATCATCTTGTGGCATAAAAAACCCTCCATTAACAAATAGTATAGCTTAAAGTTTCATTTATAACATTGTATCATAATCTCTAAATGCTACACTATTATTGAACAATGAAATTATACTTAATACGAAAGGAGCTTCATTATGACTATTGAACCATTTAATATTCAAGTATCTGATGAAATACTTGATGATTTAAAATACAAACTACACCATGTCCGCTGGCCAGACCACTTAAAATACTCAAGTTGGGATCGCGGCACTGATATTGATTATTTAAAATCCCTTATCCAATATTGGAAAGAAGAATTTGATTGGAAATCACAAGAAAGGAAATTAAACGATTTTCCTCAATTTAAATGTACTATTGACGGAATAGATATTCACTTTATTTATAAAAAAGGTAAGGGACCAAATCCACTACCAATTATTCTTACCCATGGATGGCCAGACAGCTTTATAAGGTATCAGAAAATTATACCTCTTCTTACTGATCCCGCTAGTTATGGTGGAGATCCCAAAGACTCTTTTGATGTAGTAGTTCCATCAATACCTGGATTCGGATTTTCCAGTCCACTAAAGCGTGATGGTATAAATAATTATATTGTTTCTAAACTTTGGGCAAAGTTAATGACTGAAAAACTTGGATATAAAAAATTTGCTGCAGCTGGAGGAGACATAGGATCTGGTGTTACTAGATATTTAGCATTAAATCATCCAGAACTTCTAGTTGGAATTCACTTAACTGATATAGGGATTATTAGAGAGCTAATCTCTTCTAATGATGATATTAGTAAACTTTCTGAAGAAGAATTAAATTACAAAAAAAATGCCCTAAAGTGGATTTCAGATGAAGGAGGTTATATGTCCATTCAATCTACAAAACCGCAAACTATTTCTTATGGGCTTTCTGACTCACCTGTAGGTTTAGCTGCTTGGATTATTGAAAAATTCCGTGGGTGGAGTGATTGTAATGGTGATTTGAGAACAAGATTTAGTAAAGATGAATTACTTACTAACATAATGATCTATTGGGTTACAAATACTATAGGCTCCTCTGCAAATATGTATTATGAGAATATGAACTCTTTACCTCCAATGAGACCTATAGATGTACCAACAGGTTTAGCTCTTTTCCCATCTGATATACTACTACCACCTAAAGAATGGGCTAAACGTAATCTAAATATTACTCATTTGACAACAATGGCAAGTGGTGGACACTTTACTGCTATGGAAGAGCCTGAGCTTTTGGCTGAAGAAATCAGAACTTTCTTTAGGTCTTATAGAAACAAAATTTAGTATTGATGTCCATTCTAAAAAGAAGGTTATAAATGGTTAAGATAAAAATCTAATTACCTTAACTATTTATAACTTATTTTGAGTTCTCTATTATAAAAAATTTATATATAGTTTATTTTATCTTTAACTCCATAAAGAAATCTACAGTAACCTATTTCTGAAGCATTTTTCATCAGCTCTAAATTAAGCCAAGCAACAAGTTCATGAAACGGTCTATCTTCAAATGGCCATTTAGTTAATTTACTTGAAATAAGATCATCATCAGATAAACTATTTATTTTCTCTATCCATTTATCAGAAAGATATTTTATATTTTCTATAGTATCCTTTGAACTTCCTAAACCCTTCACATCTTCTCGAGTCAAAGTGCCAGCTCCAAATGAATTATTTAAAACCATTGACCACCAAAATCTTATATGCCAAGTAATCCAAGCGATATTTGGAGGTCCAATAGTATATTCTTCTGTTTCTGGCCAATCAACACTCCATTTATTATTTTTGTTAACTATATGCAACCCCTTTGATGTTGGTTTCCATAGATACTCTTCATCTTCAAGCTTATCCAAATGCATCTCAAGAATTTGCATACATATTTTAAACTGAAAGTCTAGTGTACTCTTAATACTTTGAATTAAATTCAAATCACTTTTATCATTCATAACACCCACTCCATATGCAAACTAATTTCATTTTTGTTTTCCTATATATAAACATATTACAACTTTGTCTACCATTAGTCAATGTAATAAATATAAAAGTAAAAATTTAAAGCTTCTTAAAATCAAAAGAATAAAACTTTTTAAGAATAAAAGAATAAATATTTTTAAGAATATATAGTGTTTATGCGGGTTGCAGAGATTAATGATGCTTTTCCTATAGTATTTATTCGTAAAATAAAGAATCTACAAACAAGGTAGATTCTTTTAAAATTATATTTATTTTAAAATAGTTTCTAGAAGTTTCTCTATACAATTATTTCTGCATTTTTCTTTATGTCTGCTATAACTCCCATTATATCTCTTGCATCATCCATATTATTTTTAAAAAGCTCAACTATGCTTCCAACATTTCTAAATGGCTCTTGCTGTAGTATTTTATTATCGTCTATAAGTCCATTTTTAACTACATAATCTACTATTAATTTTACGAAATGTATCTGCTTAGAATTTAGAGATTGATTGGTCAAGAATTTTGAAAAAAGATCATTTGCCGCAGTTCTATTTAATCCAACTAACTGTCTAACTAATTTATTTACAGGCATCTGTCCAAATTCTTTTTCATAATCCGCTTGTGTCCCAAGCTCAATCCACATAATAGCTTCAAGTGTTTCTAAATCATCTTTAGTTAACTGTTTATTATTTTTAAGCTTATATATAGCTATTTCATTTTCATGCTCTTTTAAGTAGTATTCAACTTTTTTTCTATAATTCTTGAGGTTATTTACATCATAAATAGCTCCATTTGACTCTTCTTTAATAACAAAGTCTTCGAAATTTGTATGATATACTTTTTGATTTTCTTTTTCCAAATACTTTAATAAACCTCTTAAAGTTTGTCTAACCTCATCAAGTTCAAATAAATTTACATTTCCCCAAAATTCCTCTGTTCTTACACTATCAATTATATATTTTTGCTCTCTTACTTCTGGTATTGTGCCAAGCTTTGATAGTTGTTCCGCTGTATCAATAACAATATTTATAGGTCTAGTAGCATTATTTCCTTGAAGATTTGCAAGTTCTATTGTATACATAACTAAGTCAAATCTCTTTGATAATTCATCATCCTTTAATGACATTATAAGAGGTGAAATGTATTGTTTTATATCCTTAGTGGTGATCGCTCCAAGTGCTTCCCATTCTTTTTTATTCTTATATCTATGAACATAGTATAAATTCATTCTAACCCTAAAATTTTCTTCATTAAGTGAATTAATTCCTATTAGAGCTTCTTCTAATAATTTAATTCTATAATTTATATATTCTTCTTCATCATATCTAATATCCTGAAGTTCTTTTATTAAATCCACTTTCAAATTAAATATTCTTTCACTTAAAGTTTGTCCTAAGTTTCCTTCAAATCCTTTTGGGTTTGCTCTAAAGAAATCAAAGTTATTACAAAAATCAAATATTAAGAACATATTTTTGTCTTGTTCTATTCCTAATAAGTCTTGGCAAAGACGTGTTCCTCTTCCTATCATCTGCCAGAATTTAGTTTTAGATCTTACTTTTTTGAAGAAAACAAGATTCAATATTTCTGGAATATCTATCCCTGTATCAAGCATATCTACACTTATTGCAACTTGTGGCATTTTGTCTTTATCTGAAAAATCATCAATTAAACTATCAACATAGTTGATTTTATTATCAATAACTTTTGAGAAATTAGTTCCATGTTCTGGGTATAATATATCAAATCTTTCTTTTATGGCTAGTGCATGCTTATGACTTTTAGCAAAAATAATAGTCTTCCCTAACTTTTCATCGCCTTCTATCCTTAATCCTTTTTCCATAAGCTTGTTTATAACTAAATCAATTGTGTCGTTATTAAATAGCCAATCATTTACAGCTGTATTGCTAATTTCTTCTCCAATATTCTCATCATCATCAAATTTTTCTTCATATTCTTTTTTATCCTCTTCTGATAATTCGTCATATTTAATGCCATCTTCCATTATTTTGGATTTAACTTCAATAGTTTTATAATCAACAAGATAACCATCTTCTACTGCCTTCTCAAGTTCATAGGCATATGTAGGCACTCCATTTTCCATGTCAAAAATAGTATAAGTATTCTTGTCTATTTCATCTTTTGGAGTAGCAGTAAGCCCTAATAAGATAGCATCAAAATAGTCAAATATAGCCTTATATTTTCTATATATACTTCTGTGAGATTCATCAACCACTATTAAATCAAAGTGACCACAGGTAAATAATCTTTTACCATCTTTTGATTTTGTATCATCAATAGCATTCATCATGGTTGGATAAGTGGAAAATATCATTCTTGCTTCTTCTGGATTATCTCTATTATCAAGTAAGTTACATAATGCTAAATCCGGTAATAACTTAGAAAAATTCCTTTTAGCTTGCTTTACTAATGCAGTTCTATCTGCCAAAAACAATACGTTTTTAATCCAATTATTCCTTGCCAAAACATCAACAATAGATATAGCTGTTCTTGTCTTACCTGTACCAGTTCCCATTACTAATAGTAATTTTCTTTGTCTTCTTTCTAATGATTCGCATATCGCTGTAATTGCTTCCTTTTGATAATATCTATTTGATATACTATCTTTTATAGTTACATTCCCTAAACTTTTCTTAGTAAATCTTCTATCAACCATTAATTGAAGTTCATCTTTCTTGAAAAAACCATAAACTCGTCTCTCCGAATATCCACTGTAATCATCCCATATATAACTTTCAAAGCCGTTAGAAAAGAATATTACTGGTCTTTGACTATACTGTCTCTCTAAACAATCAGCATATAATTTAGCTTGTTGTTGTCCGATTTTAGGATCCTTACTTGTCCTTTTAGCTTCTATGACTGCTAGCGGTTTACCATTATCTCCATAAAGTACATAGTCAGCATAACCTTTTTCTGAACTGTTTGGCATTCCAAAAAGTTCAAGTTCTTCGCTTACATCTTTCTTAAAATCCCAACCAGCAAGTTTAAGTTCTACATCTATATATATTTTTCTTGTCTTAAATTCACTTATTTCATCTATTTTAAAATCATGACTTTCAGTATTATCTTTTCTTTTTTGAGTAAGTTCTCTTCTTAAGGTTTCATTTTCTTTTACAATTTCTTCAAGTTTTCTATCCTTTGAACTTAACTTTTCATAAAGGTTTCTAAGTTCCTCTGGCCTTGTTCTCTTTTCTTCTCCTTTAAGAAGTGGGGCTTCATCAAATTCTTTTTCTTTAAAGTCATCACTATAACAATAATCGATCCAATTTATAAATTGGTAAAGGTTATGTAATGAAAGAATTGCTTCTTCCCTTGTTATATTTGAATTAGTATGAACAGCTACATTACCAAGTTTAATAGTAAATTTAATCATTGGTAACATTTCACTATCAATAAGTTCAAGAAACGTATCATTGTGAATTAAGCTACTTATGTTATCTTGATAAGGTAATTTCAAATATTCATCATAAGAATAAACCCACTTTACAGCTAGTTCTAAAGCTCTTCTGGTTAAAATAGCAGTTGTCGCTGGACCTACCACTATACTTTTTTCAGCCTCGATACAAGCATTTGAAAAACTACTAAATTCCTTTTTATCTTTTAAAAACTCAAAGTTAGTACACAAACCCTTTCATCCCCCTACTACCCTAAAGTAATTCGATGTTTATATAATCCATATTATATTTATATTACCATATAGCAGTAGTATTATAAAAGAAAAAAAGCCTCAGATTACCCTAAGACTTTTTAAATTTTGCATGAAAATCAGCTTTAATAATGATATTTATACTATTCTGTATTTCAAATTTCAATTTGTCGATTTGTTTAATGAAATCAGCAAATTGATTTTGTTTTTCAATTGGTGGTAAGGGTATTTCTAAATTCCTACATTGCAGTAAACTTAAGTTTTGCTGTCTCACCCCTACTGCTGAATCAATGAATGGTTTTAATACTCTTGGTTGCTTTAAAGAATGTAGTAAGTATAATGGATTAATTTTATTGGTAGCTCTAAATATAGCTATTGCTTGATTTATATTCCATTCACTAAATATATTAGGAACAATTGCGAACTTACCCAATGGCGGACCTACTATGTTCATTAAAACATCATTAGGATATACTTTAGAACGCGCTAATAACTTATTATGAGTTTCTAATGTAACATATTGTGGCTTATCCTCAAATAACATACTTCCATCAAAACTTAAATTATATACTTTTAGGTATGGAACAAACCCTTCACCAAATTCGTCTATAATCTCATTCGATTTTGGTGTCGTTCCCTTAGTAATATATTCACAAACTTCTTCTACTTTTGCTAATGGAAACTTTCCCTCACCGAACATCTCGATAAATCTCGATTTGACTCTAGGAGCTTAGCTACACAGCTATTTTTTATAGATTTATTATTCTCTTCCTCTTGTTTTTCGTTATATACGATATTTTTTCTATTAAATTTTCCTTTTTAACCACACTCCTAACTTAATAATTATAGTTTAATATTTTTAATTATTTTGTGTCCACAATTTTATACTAGCACCATAATAATCTAATGAATCTAATGAGGCTTGGGAAGAAGCCTCTACAGCAGCAAGGTGTTTAACTTTTTAAACATTTTTCTTTTTAAATGTTTAAATGTTTAAATGTTTTTCTTTTTAACTTTTTAACTTTTTAAACATTTAACTTTTTAAACATTTAACTTTTTATAAAACATAATAATAATTTAACGAATCTAATGAGTCTTGGGAAGAAGCCTCTACAGCAGTATGGTGTTTAACTTTTTATTAGACATAATCTTGAAAAGAATGAATTTAATGAAGCCTGAGAAACGGCTTCTACAGCAATATGGTGTTTAACTTTTTATAAAACATGATAATAATTTAATGAATCTAATGAGGCTTAAAATGACGCCTTTACAGTGTAAGTAAAATATCTAGAGAGATTATATTTTATCCTATATATTTTCTATGTGAAATCTTAACATTATTTTGGCTTACCATTGCATATTGAAGGGTTGTATCTATCTTTTGATGCCCCAACAGGTGTTGAACCTGCTCGATTGGCATACCCTTATCAATTGCTCTAGTAGCAAGAGTTCTTCTAAATTTATGAGGATGAACCTTGTTTATATTAAGCCTTTTTCCTAAGGATCTCATCCTAATTTCGACTCCACTAATCTTCAGCCTATTATATGGCTCAATCAATGATACAAATAGAGCTTTATTATCATCATTCCTGCTATCTAGATAGTTTTGTAAATGTATTTTAGTTCTTGCATCAAAATAAACTCTTCTTTGTTTATCTCCTTTTCCTTGAACAATACATTCTCTCTCATTAAAATCTATATCTTCTATATTTAACTTCACTAATTCTCCTACACGCATTCCAGTTGCGCTTAGTAAATCTATAATTGCGAGATCACGTATCTCTTCACACTTATCACGCATTATTTCTAGGCTCTCATCAGTATATATTTCTTTTACTATTTTTCCAGTTCTGATTTTATGAATTCTCCTCACCGGACTTTTTAAGACATAATTTTCATCCTCAAGCCAAGAAAAAAAAGTTGATAAAATTCTTCTAATATTATCAATAGAAACCTTACTACAATTACTCATTTTGTGGTATTCAGCTAAATACCCCCTTAAATCTTCTGTTGTAATATGTTTAACAGGTTTCTGTAGCTTCTTAAGCATATTCTCTATAGTTGATTTATAATACTTTAGTGTTTTTTCAGAACATCCTTCTACTCGCTTAGCACAAATAAAAATATTACAATAATCAACTTCTTCCTTGTTTAAACTCTTGTTATTATCTTCACTTATAAATGTTAATCCTTCAAAGACTTTTGTTAATGCTTTATGTAGCTCTTCCATTTGCATATTGTTAAGGGATTTTATCATTTGCTGCTTAATTTCAATTATGATTTTTTCCAATACAATCATCCTCTCATTATAGAATTCAGACTGTATTATTCTTGACATTTATAAAACTAGTAATTCCTTATTTAATGCTAATAAATCCCTATCGTCAATAACTTTTTCTATTCTATTACTAAAATAACCTGATTTCTTTGAACCTTTTAATTAAATAGTTTCCCACTGAATGCTCTTTGCATTAATGAATTAAAGTTATTCTCCAGTTCAGTTAGACTATTTTGTGCTTCAAATTTCAATTTGTTGACTTGGTTGACGAAAGTTGCAAACTGGTTCTGAAGTTCTATTGGTGGATAAATTATAGGGAATTCTTCTAAATGTTCTTTATTTATTTGTCTCTTATCTATTCCTCCAACACATACACTTCTTATATAATCCCTATATTCATTAGTTGTAAGAATAAATAAGACAAATTCAATAATTTCTCCCTTTTGTAACCTTATCAAATAAACGTGCCCATTGATATTTGCACTATCATCTTCTCCTAAAAACATAGCAGCTCTACCTAAACTACTATTTTCAGTATTTATTCTACCAGTTTTAGTCATTAAGATATCTCTATTTTTTAGGCTACTTTTTAGCATTTTATTATGAGTTTCTTTATCTATATATGCTATATCATCAAGAACCAATTTATTTTTCCAAACATTTTGACTTCTAAAAAACATAATTCCTTCATCAACATAAACTTCACTTCCACCTTTTGGGGTATTTCCGCTTAGTATTTTAGTTGATATATTTTTTAATTTTTTAACTTCCCACTCCTTAGGATTATTTATAGGGTCCCCAAACATCTCGATAAATCTCGATTTGACTAATTCATCTAATTCTTGTATTTGTTTTTTTCTTTTATTAATTAATTCTTGAGCTTGATCCAAAATATTTGCAATTTTCTCTTGAATATCTACACTTGGTACAGGTATTTGTATATCATCAAAATACTTTTTTGTAATATGTTTCATTGTTGAACCATGCATATACTGTACAGCTTTAATTAATGCAATTCCCACAATATGTTTAAAATATCTTCTATCTATATATTCTTTATCAAATTTAACTTTAAAAATATGTTGATTCAGAACTGCTTCATTATTTTCCCATTCATATACTCCTATACTTGCTGACCATGAAATTAATATATCACCATTTGTAACTATATATTTATCATCAATTTCACCACTAAAATAATTATATTCTGCATTTTCATTATTTAAATTTTGTATCCTTATAATTGGTCTTCCTTCCGTTACCCATTGTTCTGGTCTAAAAGCATATCCATTAATATATGTTGCAATATCCCCTAATATTTTATAATTAAAACTCATAACCTACACCTCAAGCATTCTTTCTAACTCTTCTAATCCCTGAGTTATTTCCTTCTCAAGTTCCTTAATCCTCCCTAAAATAACACTTGGAGCATCATAAACCACTTCCTCATACTCTATTTCCTTATATTTATTAATAGAAAGATCATAACCATTTTCTCTTATCTCTTCTACAGGAACAAAAAAGCTTTTTTCAGTTCTTTTTCTATCCTTCTCAATTTCTAAATTATTAAATCTTCCTATTATATCTGGAATATCATTAGCTTCTACTTTTGCTCTCTTATCATCTAAGGAATATCCATCTGCCTTCATATCATAAAACCATACCTTATCAGTTCCACCAGTACCAGTTTTAGTAAATATCATAATTGCTGTAGAAACTCCTGCATAAGGCTTAAATACTCCACTTGGCATACTTATAATAGCTTCTAATTTATGATTATCAACAATCTCTTGTCTTATGCTCTTATGTCCACCTGTTGATCCAAATAACACACCATCTGGAACTATTGATGCACATCTTCCACCTGTTTTTAATATTCTTAAAAATAAGGCCAAAAATAAAAGCTCTGTTTTCTTAGTTTTAGTAATCTTTAAAAGATCTGCTGATACTGCTTCATAGTCTAAGCTACCTTTAAATGGAGGATTTGCAAGAACTAATGTATATTTCTCTTTATCCGTATTAACTTCAGAAAGTGAGTCTTTATATTCTATGTTAGGATTATCTACACCATGAAGCATCATATTCATAGCCCCTATCCTTAGCATAGTCCTATCCATATCAAAACCATTAAACATTCCATTATTAAAATGTTCTCTTAGTTCACTTACTAAAAATAAATCACTATGATATTCTCTTAAATATTGTTGTGACTCAACTAAAAATCCACCGCTACCAAAGGCAGGATCTACTACTATATCTGTTGGAGTTGGCTTCATTAATTTGACAATCATATCAATGATATGTCTTGGAGTTCTGAATTGTCCATTTGTACCTGCCGTAGCTACCTTTGATAATAAGTATTCATAAAGATCTCCTTTAGTATCTCCTTCTGACATGTCTATGTTGTCTATTCCAGTTACTATCCTTGATAACATTAATGGAGTTGGTATTTTAAATATTGCATCTCCCATATATTTTGAATATGCAGATGCCTCATCTCCATGAAGATTCTTTATAAATGGAAAAACTTCTTCTGAAACTATTCTATACATTTCTCCTGCTTCTTCATTTTTAAATTTTCCCCATCTTAAATGTTGCTTATCTTTAGAAAAAGTTCCTTCAAAATCTATCCCTAAAAATACTGCTTCATTTTCTTTTATTGTCTCATTATCATCTAAACCTTTTATAAATAAAAGATATGTAAACTGTTCTATTACCTCTAATGGATTAGTGATACCACCTGTCCAAAATGTTTCCCAAATCCTATCTATCTTGCTACGCAATTCACCTGTTATCATGTCTTTTCCTCCAATAGTTATTCTATATTGAATTTTACTACAATTTCTTGTTTTTATCTACAACTCTTAATGGCTATACCAGAATGTTCCGATCATAAAAATTTAAAGCTTCTTAAAAACAAAAGAAGAAAACTTCTTAAGAATAAAAGAATAAATATTCTTAAGAATATATAGTGTTTATGCGGGTTGCAGCAATTTTAACAAAAAAATGAGCCATATAACTATAGCTCATCTCAATTATTCTTTCTTCATTTCCTGCTCTATTAACCGCTTATTTACTTTATCTACAAATAATTTATAAATAGTTGCAGCTACTGGTACACTTAAAAGCATTCCAACTATTCCTCCAAGTCCTGCCCCTATAGTTATTGCAGCAAAAACCCAAATACCCGGTAATCCTATACTTGATCCAACAACTTTAGGATAAATTAAAGTATTTTCTAATTGCTGAAGTATAGTTATATAAAGCAAAAATAATACTGCTTTAAGTGGGCTTACTGTAAGAATTATAAATGCACCTAATGCCGCACCTAAATATGCTCCTACTATTGGTATTAAAGCTGTAACGCTTATAAAAACTCCAACTGTAACAGCATAAGGAAACCTAAAGACAAACATTCCTGCCGTACATAATCCACCTATAATAACAGCTTCTACACATTGCCCTACAATAAAATTTGAAAAGGACTCATTTATAACATGAAATACATAGTTAATTTTCTCTATACTTTTATTTTTTAAGAATGCTTTCATTACTTTTTTTATCTGATAGGATAGTTTTTCCTTGTTTGCAAGTGCATAGATTGCAAATACAAGTGAAATTATAAAATTTATTAGGCTATTTGCCATTGTTGATGCAAATAAAATAATTGAGTTAAGAACTCCTGTAAGTAAACTTGATGCGAAAGTCATAACACCCCTTGATATCTCATTTATATCTATTTGCAAGGTTGTTAATGTATTTTCAATGACTTCATATTTATCACTATTAGTATCTATAAACTTAATAATATCATCTACAGATTTTGGTATAGCTGCTATTATAACAGAAATTGCATTTACTAATTCGGGGATTACTATTAAAGCCACTATTACTAATATAAATATAATCAAAAGTATAGCTAGAAATATACAGACTGCTCTCCTAGATTTATTTATGATTTCATTCTTTGATTTAGGAAAATATATTTTTTCAAGCTTTTTCATCAATATGTTTAGAACATATGCCATTGCTAATCCAGAAATTAGAGGTACTGTTGCACTACTTATATTTCCTATCTTTGAAAAAATGTTTTCTGAATATTTTACTACTAAGACTACAAATAAAGCTAAGAATAAATACTTAGCGATATCCATGATATTTCTTTTATTAAAATTCATCTACTTTCTCCTCCAATTTTAAAACTAACTAGGAAGCCTAACAATAAACTCTGTTCCTTTTTCGGGCTTACTCTTTACTGATATTTTTCCCTGGCATAAATCAACTATTCTTTTAACTAAGGATAATCCAAGTCCATTTCCCTCAGATACATGGGCTAAATCCCCTTGATAAAATTTTTCAAAAATATGCACAGCTACGTTATCGCTCATGCCTATACCATTATCTGATATTTTAACTTTAATATCATTTCCTTCGTAATAACTTTTAACTAATATCTCTCCATTTTTATGACTAAATTTTATGGCATTACTTAATAAATTAAGCCATACATGAGATAACATTTCTTCATTGCTATAGAATTCTATAGGTTCTAATTCTATAGTAAATTCAATCTCTTTTTTCTCCCACTGCATCTGTAGAAGAAGTATGCAATTTCTAATCTGTTCATCCAAGGAAAAATGGTTTTTGTCTGTAATGATAGCTTGATTTTCAAGTTTAGTTAATAATAAAACATTTGACGACATATTGGCAAGTCTTTCTGATTCTCTAATAATTATATCTGTGTATTCAAGCCTCTGATTTTCTGTTAAGGAAGCTTTATGAAGTTGTCTTGCAAATCCTCTTATGGATACTATAGGGGTTCTAAATTCATGTGAAAAGTTATTAATAAAGTCCTTACGAAACATTTCTATACTATTAAGCTCATTTGTCATACTATTAAAACTATCAATAAGCTCTCCAAGTTCGTATTTTCTCTTTAGTTCTTTCACCTTTATGTTAAAATTTCCTTTTGTTATCTCTCTTGTTGCAAAAATCAACTCATTAAGTGGTTTCAAAAAAAATTTTGCCACTGGAAATGTAAGTATTGTTCCTATTATAGTGCTGACTATAAGACCCACTATTAATAAATATATTGGACCTGCTCCATTTGGAGGCATAAGATTTGACTTATCTAGAATAATAATTAAAATTCCAGATAATAAAGCAGAAGAAATCATTATAATAAATACTATTACAACTAGAGCCGCATTCATACTTTTTAATCTTTTCATTCTGCTTTCACCGCCTTATATCCAAGTCCACGCACGGTAATGATCTGAAAATCCTCATTATCTTTAAACTTTTCTCTCAATCTATTAATATGTACATCAACTGTTCTCCCATCTGTATCGCTATCCATACCCCAAATCTCATCCATAAGCTGTCTCCTTGTAAAAATCTTATTTGGATAAGATAATAATTTGAATAATAACATAAATTCCTTTTGAGGCAATAATTCAACTTTACCTTTTTGTTTAACTGTAAGTTCATCATAATTAAGCTCAGTTTCTCCAAAAACAAGTTTATGCTCACTAGCTATTTTAGAACGCCTAAGTAAAGCCGCTATACGTAAAATCATCTCTTCTTCATCCACTGGTTTTACCATATAATCATCTGTTCCAAATATAAAACCTTGTTTTTTATCTGAAGGACTTTCCTTTGCAGTCACCATTAAAATGGGTAAATTAAACCTAGCTTCTCTAAGCTCCTTTGTAAGTTCATATCCGTTCATATTCGGCATCATAATATCTAATACTATTAAATCTATATGTTGTTTATCTAAAATATCTAAAGCTTCTAAACCATCCCTTGCCAAAATAGGTTTATATCCATTTTCTAAAAGCACAGCTTCCATTAGTTTTCTTGTATTATCATTATCTTCAACTACCATTATGTTAAACATATCTAAATCCACCTACTTACTTTTCTTATATTATATCTACTATTATATCTTATTTAAATTTTGTTAACTCAATGTAAACTACAAATAGATATATATTTTAGTTAACATTGAGTTAATAATTCTATTTTATACTTCACCTACAGCAATAAAGTGAAACTTTTCAGGTGGAGTTTTTATACTCCAGCTGAATTTAGTTGAACTAATCCAGGAGCGTGCATCCGTTATCGCCCACTTGAAGAAAAGCAGATATTCCAAATTTTATATTTGGCATAGTCGCTTTCACACAGTGCGTGGGAGTATTATGGATGCTAGCTATCGGATAAAAATAGTAAGGAGACGATGTAATGCTTCAGTTAAAAAATATTAAAAAAAGCTATACTACTGGTGATTTTACTCAAGTAGCATTAAACAATGTAAGCGTAAATTTTAGAAAAAACGAATTTGTGGCAATCTTAGGACAAAGTGGTTCTGGAAAAACTACCTGCCTAAACATAATAGGGGGCCTTGATAAGTATGATAGTGGCGATTTAATTATTAACGGCAAATCAACTAAGGAGTTTAAAGATTCTGACTGGGATGCTTACCGTAATAATAGTGTTGGGTTTATATTTCAAAGTTATAATCTTATTACCCATTTAAGTATTATAGATAATGTTGAGATGGGAATGACTTTAAGTGGTGTTTCATCAGCTGAAAAGCATAAAAAGGCTTTAGAAGCTTTACAAAAGGTTGGGCTAAAAGATCATGTCCACAAAAAACCAAATCAACTTTCCGGTGGACAAATGCAAAGAGTTGCCATAGCTCGTGCTCTTGCAAATGACCCTGATATAATCTTAGCTGATGAACCTACAGGGGCATTAGATACATCAACTAGTGAACAGATTATGGACTTAATTAAAGAAATAGCTGATGATAAGTTAGTTATTATGGTTACCCATAATCCAGAACTTGCAGAACAATATGCTGACCGTATTGTAAAGTTTAAAGATGGTCAGATAGTAGATGATTCTAATCCTTATGAAAATGTTAAAGAAGAAAAAGGATACTCCCTAAAGAAAACAAGCATGAGCTTTGCAACTGCTTTAAAATTATCTGCAAAAAATATTTCTACTAAAAAATGGAGAACTGCACTTACTGCATTTGCATCAAGTATTGGTATTATTGGAATAGCTATGATTCTTAGCCTTTCGTCAGGTTTTCAAATTCAAATAGATAAATTCCAAAAAGATGCTCTTTCAGAATTCCCTATTATAATTTCTCAAACAGCTATGAACACAGACGAAGAAAGTTTAGAAAAAATGCGTGGTGAAATGAGTAAAAAAGATTCCTCTATCTCAATAGAAGATTCTAAAGAAGTTAAGCTTTATGATCCTAAAGAGGGCGCTTTAACTCATACAAACATTATAACAGAGGATTATGTTGACTATGTTAAAGCTATAGATCCAAAGATTTTAAACAGTATAGGTTATACTCGTATGACTGGTATGAACATACTTAGAGAAAAATCTGGAATAACTTCACCTGTATCATTAGCTATAGGTATTAATAATTCTGATAATCAGGGAATTGGCGCTGGCATGGGAGGTGGAGTTGGCTTATCCTCATATCCTGAGCCTTTAGATAGCTCTTCAGTTTCTTATTTAGAAAAAAACTATGACCTTCTATCTGGTGAATATCCACAAGATGAAACAGGATTAGTGTTGGTTATAGATAATCAAAATCGTATTGATCAAGCAGTATTAAAAAATCTTGGTTTTGATACAGATGACATTGATAGTATAGATTTTGATGAAATAGTAGGTACAGAATTTAAATTAATTACAAACGATGATTTTTACACAAAAACTCAGATGGGTAACTTCCTTCCTGGTACAAATTATGATGAAATGTATAATTCTAAAAACAGCATTACTTTAAAGATATCTGGAATTGTGAGATTAAAAGAAGATGTTTCTTTTGGAATTGTAGGTAATGGAATAGCTTATAGTGATAAATTAGTTCAAAAGGTTATAGATTCTTCTATAAATTCAGAAATTGTAAAAGCTCAACGTGATGTTGACTACAATGTTATGACTATGGAAAAGTTCGATGAAACAGGAAAAACTACCTTTTTATCATACTTAGGTGGAGAGTCAGTGCCTTATATGGTCTATTTATATCCAACTGATTTTGAATCAAAAGATGCTGTACTAGAGTATCTTGATGAATATAATCAAGGAAAATCTACTAAAGATACAATTGTATATACTGACCTAGCAAGTTCTATGACAGAAATGACTGGCGGTATTATGAATGCTATAACCTTAGTTCTTATTGCATTTGCTGGAATTTCTCTTGTGGTTTCGTTAATCATGATAGGAATTATAACTTATATATCAGTTCTTGAAAGAACAAAAGAAATAGGAGTACTGCGTGCCCTTGGTGCAAGAAAAAAAGATATCACACGTGTATTTAACGCTGAAACATTTATAATAGGTGCTACATCTGGTATTTTAGGAATAACAATTGCGTACCTTCTTACTATCCCAGTTAATTCAGTAATTGAGAACATGACAGAATTACAAAATGTTGCACAGCTAAATCCGCTACATGCTTTAGCTTTATTAACCATAAGCGTAATACTTACACTACTTGGTGGGCTTCTTCCTGCAAGAATGGCTGCTAAAAAAGATCCAGTAGAAGCTTTAAGAACAGAATAAAATTTAAAATAAAGTGTATCTATTATAAGAGATCTATCATAGTATATATTGTTAGATGATTTTATCTTAATACCTAGATTAATAATAAGATCTCTAAGTTTTAATCATTATTTTTACTCTTTATAAAGCCCCAGAAATGGGGCTTCTTTTATTTTAAGTTAAATATGGATTTTTTTGATTCACATCAATTCCATGCTTTTTTAAATTACTATCAATCTTTCTATTCATTGCTGCACTCATAATTTTATATACTAAACTCGGCATCTTAAACTGAGCTTCTCTATAAACCTCTGAGGGTGATACTTCATCTCTTGAAATATGTTCAAAAAATATATTTAACTGCTTTATAACCTTTTTTGAGTTTGGTAATTTATTTAATGGCTCACCATTAACCAATGCACCCATACCCATTACAAAACCACCTTTAAAATTTAACCCACATTTCTTTCCGAAGATCTCTAATATTTTTAACCCACTTTCATGAGTATGAGAGTAGGGCATTCCTCCTTGAATAATTCCATAAAGGCTTTGTCCATGTAATATTTCCTTATTTAAAGCTAATTTTTCTAAAAAACCAATCATGTCCGCTGGATAAGTATTTACATAACATGGTCCACTTATTATTATAGTATCTGCTTTATTAATAGCTTCATATAGTTTATCGATATTATTTAAACTTGAGTATAGATGAAGAAACTCACATTCATAACTTTTAGCCACTAAATATTCTGAGCACATTTTTCCTAAGAGAAAACTTGTACCAGTTTTTCTTGGACTACCATTTATTAAAAGTATTTTTTTCATGCACTTAAAACCTCCTCAATGATTTTTCTCCTTATTTCAGAGGTAAGTTCAGAGTCAACTATATATGAATTTCCTGTGCCTCTTGTTATAATTAAGTTTTCATTAACTAAATTTTTAAAAGCTTTTATTTCTTCTTCAATACAATTTTCATTTATCCCTATAGCAAAAAACTTAAATTCACCTCCCTTTTTACCTCCTTTTACTATTTCTCCGTTTTTCACATAATAATGTTCATCCATTATTAATCCGAATTTATCAAATACTCTCTTTATTTTAAAGGAGTAACTGCCAAATGTAATAGGTGTGACAAAAATTAAAGCATCAGCCTTTATACATTTAGGATAAATCCAGTCACCATCATCTCGTACTATACACTTTCTATAGGTTTTATAAGTGCATGCCCCGCAACTAACACAAGGCTTTATTTCTACTTGCTCAAGTGAAATATAATCAACTTCAATTCCCTTATTCAAAAAATCTTCATAAAGTTTTTCACCTATGTTGTTTTGCCCTTCATCCGCTATTATAGTAACCATAATATGCCTCCTTTACTTAGTTATTTTGAATATCCTTCTTTAAGAGACTTACTTACAGCACTTTTTATAGCTTCACTTGAAAGAGTTGCACCGCTAATAGACTCTACATTATAATTATTTTCTTCAATAATTTTGTCAGTTATGACTTCTGCCTTACCACCCATCCCCTTTTGATGTTCGATTATATCTATTTTTTTGATAGCATTATTTTTTACTATTGTGGCTACCTTCACCTTAACTAAGCCTGCATTAACTTCCCCATTATATATACCATCTGATACTAAATTCATTTCAATTTTTTCATACTCCATTGCTTTTAGTTCTTTTTTTGCATTGTTTGTCATCAGTAAAAAACTTCCAACTACTGATATAATTAAAACAATAAACACAATACGTAATTTCTTCATCTTATCCCTCCAATTTTTTTCTAATTCTTATAGAGAACTCCTCAGCTTCTTTGATATCTTGTCTATTTGGATGTCCAAGCTTCATGATTAAAAAACTTCCTTGAGAAAGTAGCTCATCAACAACTTTAATATTCTTTTCCTCTAAAACTTTTAGTATATTGCCTTGACCTTTCTTCTTAGAGGTTGAAGATGTTATTAATGCAACCCTTTTTACTTTTTTATTATCTAGATTTTCTGCAAATTTTAAAACCTCTAGAAGACTTTCTCCCCCATAAATACCTGATACAATAAAGAGTAAATCCATATCTTCTAGAATTGAGTTATCTTTAATATTCTTAGGTTCTATGTTTAAAGTTTTTCCTATAGCCTTAGCTATTTTTTTACAATGACCTGTTTTGCTTGCATACACAATACCTATTTTATTTATCATAGAGAATCCCCCTTAAAATAATATCAAATTGAACTTTAAATAACTCTTCAGCCTCTTTACTTGTCAGATTCCTATTCCTAGAAATCATTAAATTAAATCCTAAAAATGAACTCCAAATAGCAAAAGCAGCCTTATCCGTATCCATTTCCCTAATCAATCCTAGGTGAATGTCATTTTTAAGATTCCGGCTTATTCTAGATAACCACCTTGGTTTATCAGGTTGTCTTCTACTATATTTATGAAGAACTATAAGATTATATTTCTCTGGTTCTTCAATAGCTAATCTCATTATTCTTCTAAATATCCTCTCCATATTCCAAACCACGTTTTTATTTTCATCTAATAATCCTGCTATTTCAGCACTTAACCATTTAGTTTCATTTTCTTCAATGGCATCTATAATTTCCTGTTTATCTTTAAAATGATGATACACAATTCCTGTGGAATACTTCATCTTCTTAATTATTTTTCTTATTGAAACCTCTTCAAATCCTTCTTCTATTCCTATTTCTAATGCTGTATCTAAAATAGTCTTTCGAACTATCTCACTTCTCATTTTTTGATCTTCTCTTGCCATAAATCATCCTCCATTTAAATAACGACGTTTATTTTTATAACACCGTTATTTAAATTGTAATCTAATCCTGTTCTAATTGCAACTTATTTCCTCATTTGTAATTTTAGATGCAATAAAAAAAGAAGAGATTTTTTCACCGCTTCTCTTTCAACTATATTCATGCCTTTGATTTTCTGTCGTATAACATACTCAATTATATATGTCAGAAAACTCGATATTAATTTTTTCTATACGACTATCATCTAAATTAATAATATTTTCATGTATATCTTCTTCAAAACATAATTCATCAGGAAGAGAAATAATAAATTCACTACCTTTACTAATAACACTATTTAATGATATATTTCCCTTATGTATTTCTACTAATGATTTCACTAGAGACAACCCAATCCCACTTCCTTCGCAGCTTTTAGTAGTGGATTTATCTACTTGTATAAATCTATCGAAAATTATTTCCTTCATATTATCTGGTATTCCTATACCACTATCTTTTACAGAAATACACACCTTGTCCTCTTCAATATAGATAGAAACTAAGATGCTTCCACCTCTTTTCGTAAATTTTACAGAATTAGATAATAGATTTAACATTATACGCTCTATTAAATCAGGATCACAAGCTATTACTTTTTCTTCTATAGAAGTATCAAATATAACTGTAAGCCCCTTATGTTCTATAAATTCTGCAACAGATATAGTGATATCCTCAACTACTTTAACAATATTTAAGTTTCTAAATTTTACATCAAAACTCAAAGCATCTATTTTGGTTATATCTATTAAATTGCTTATAATTCGTATAAGTCTAAATGAGTTTTGCTTAACCATTTTCAAATATTTACTCATGTCATAGTTTTGACTTTTCCTTAAGTTAAGTTCCATTACTTGTTCAGCGCTATAAATAACATTAATAGGTGTTCTTAATTCATGAGATATATTAGCAAAAAAATCACTTCTCAACTTTTCATAATGTATTAAAATTTCATTTTTTTCTTCTATGTCACGTTTACTTTTTAATAAATCTTTTTGACTTATAAAATCCTTAGAAAATCTTATGTAATTAACTTTCGAAACAATAAATGCAAAAAAAGTTACAATTACAGAATTAACTATATTTCCATATAATAGATTTGGATTATTTTCTATTATTATAAAGAAACCTGAAATAAAAAGTGAAGTTGAAACAAAATATAAAATAACTCCTTCTATTGGTGAACTATATAAACAAGATGCTACTGACAATACACAAATTATATATGCAGATATCTGTCCATTAATATATAAATCATTTAGAGCCATAAAAAGGCACCAATATATTATTATGTTTGCAAAAAAGTTATATAATATTTTTTCACTTATAAACTTTTTATATATTCTGTTTAAGAATAAAATTATATACCATAAAATTATTAAATGTAACACTATAAGGTGAGAATAATATAAATTTATATATTTAGGTGTAAAAGCTCTCATAGGCTCATACACCACTCTATCTGCTATAATTAAAATAGTATTAAGTAATAATAGTATTACCCCTATTTTCTTACACCTTTTAATATTAATTGATGTCCTAAGTTCTTCGAATTCTGTTTTGTATTTTTTAATATCCTCGATTGCCTCTTTTCCCCACATACACTTTAAAAACTCCACTCTTACACCTCTTTATCAATAAATACACGCCTTTATGTAATAAAATGTATTTTTTTCTATAAAATTAAATATTCTACAATTCTATCTATTTACCTTCTTTTATTTGAGTTTTTCGCACGACAAATACAAACATATATTGACTCTTTTTATAAAAAAGACAACTGATTTAAAATCAGTTGCCCACTATATACTTAGTCATAAATGTCTGAAAACTCAATATTTATCCTTTCAATCCTGTTATCATCTAAATTAGTTATATTCCTTTTCTCTCCACTATCTTTATTTAAAATATCAGGTATACAAATTACGAATTTACTCCCCTCATTTTCCTGACTATTAAGATATATCTTCCCGCAATGCATTTCTACTAAGGATTTTACTAATGATAATCCTATTCCGCTCCCCTCTGTATTTTTAGTTATAACATCATCTACTTGAATAAATCTATCAAATATCAATTCTTGCATATCATCTGGTATACCTATTCCGTTATCCTTTACAGAAATACATACATAATTGTTCTCTAAATGTATATTTACTAAAATACTCCCACCTTTTTGTGTAAATTTTACTGAATTTGATAAAAGGTTTAACATTATTCTTTCAATCAAATAAGGATCACAACATATTATCTTCTCTTCAACTTCGGTGTCAAATGTAAGTGTAAGCCCCTTACTTTCAACAAAATCAACTACAGACATAGCTATATCTTCAACTACTTTTATTATATTTAAGTTAACAAAAGTCGCCTCAAAACTTAAAGCATCTATTTTAGTAATATCAATAAGATTTCCTATAAGTCTAATTAACCTATATGAATTTTGTTTAGTTATTTTTAAATAGCTTTCCATTTTTCTTTTATTTAGATTTTCTTGATTAACCATAAGCTCTATCATTTGTTGGGCGCTATAAATCACATTTAAAGGTGTCCTAAGCTCATGAGATATATTTGCAAAGAAATTTGTCCTTAACCTCTCATATTCTTTTAACTTTTGATTAACAGCTTCTACTTCCATTTTACTTTTTAATAAACTTTTATTATTTAAAAAATCTCTTAAAAATCCTCTATATATAATATTAGAAACTATAAATCCAAATATCACCACAACAATAGAATTATAAATGTTGTAATATAATAAACCCTTACTGAAAACTATAAAATGCATGCCTAGCATTAGAAAAACTATAGATATTCCATACAATATAAATGACTCTAAAGGATCCATATATAACACACCCGATATTATTAATACCCAAATAAAATACACAGATATTTGCCCAGATATTTTTAAATCATTTAATGATATGAGGATACATGATCCCATAGATATAGTTAATAACATTTCATAAATAAGCTTTCTATTAATATTTTTTTTATATTTTTTAGAAATATAATATAAAATGTACCAAAATAAAAGTAGGCCTATTGTTAGAATATGAATATAGTAAAGATATAAATATCCTATATTCTCTGTCCTCATACTTCTATAGCTTGTTAAATCTACACCTAACATCATTAAATTAACCATAAACAATACTATACCTAGTTTTGTAGTTCTTTTGATATTTGTTTCAGTCTTAAATTTTTCAAATTCTTCTTTATGTTTTTCTTTTAAGTTTTCTATATCATCAAAATCATTTTTTTTATTAAAATTCCAAAACATGTGCACCTCTATTAATATAATTTTTAGTTTGATTAATTCTGCTTTATAAAATACATTATTCTACAAATTTGTGTAATTTCCTCTAAGTTTTAATCGACATTCATGTTAATTATTATTTTAAGGATTTTTTATTAAAATTCGTAAACTCAAAATATATTAGAAATAAATAACTTCTAATAGAATATTTTAATTATTATATAAACTTAAAAAAGGTGATGAATATGTACCTATCAATACCAAAGGTTTTTCTTGTGCCTGTCAGCTACTCTGAAAATATTCTGTTTAAAAAAGAGTTACATGCACATAATTCTATAGTTAGAGAAAATATTGTAATAGGGGTGTCCTTACCTAATCAAAGAATTCCAAGATGGGTTAGAGATAAAGAAGCTTTTAAATATTATGCAGATCAAAAAGGTGTAACCTTAAAATTAGAGGACGCTGACTATGATCCTTTGCTTCAAGCAAAACAAGTTGAAGATTTAATTTCACAAAACGTTGATGTATTAATTATTGCTCCTCTAGACTCTTCAGCTTTCACTTCTTTAGTTGATAAAGCTAAAAAAGCTGGAATAAAGGTCATATCTTATGATGGTCTTCTACAAAATAGTAACTCTGACCTATATATGTCATTTAATGGTACACAAGTTGGTGAACTTCAAGGAAAATACCTTGTTCAGAATGTTCCAAAAGGCAACTATATTATTTTATCTGGCGACCCTAATGACGATACTTCTAAATTATATAAAGATGGTTCCATGTTATATATTATCCCTCTAGTTGCAACTGGATCTATAAAAATAGTTTCCAGTGTATCTATACCTAATTGGAATCCTGTAGAAAGCTATAATGTTATAAAAACTATTTTAAGTAAAAATAATAATATTAATGCAATATTATCCCCTACAGATGCTATATCAGGAGGTGCCATCAAAGCTTTAGAAGAAGCAGGATTAGCTGGAAAAGTTGCAATAACAGGTCAAGATGCATCTCCTGCTGCTATTAAAAGAATAATTGCTGGTACTCAATCAATGACTGTACTTAAAGATAGTAGAGAACTTGCAAAAGTAGCAGTTAACGCTTCTATAAAACTAGTAAATGGTGAATCTTTAGATACTAATGCAATTATTAATAATGGTTTTAAGGATGTTCCTGCAATTATTTTACCTCCAACACTAGTAACTAGATATAATATTCCTGAAACTATAATTAATACTGGATTTTTAAACCCTAGCGATATTTATAGTTAGCTTAAAGGTAGTTTTCTTTCCTCTTTTTATTACAGAAAATAAATTTATTATTACGATTTTAAAATTTAACAGTAATATCTTACAAAATAATATATAATTAAATTACAGGGAAATTATGTAAAACAGTGAGGGGGTATTACTATTAGATTTGAAAAATCAACTTATAAAAAAATATATTTAGGATTATTTATCTTTTTGATAGTTTCTATAACAATAATTAAAATCTATGATAATAAATATCCATATAGAGAAGTAAATCTCTTACTAAATTCCAAATTAAGTACGGCTGAAAAAACTATAGTAATTGATCCTGGTCATGGCGGATATGATGTTGGTGCCGTAGGTTCTTTAGGAAATCAAGAAAAAAAACTCACCTTAGAAATATCCTTAAAGCTTGGCTCAATTTTACAAAAAAAAGGCTATAATGTTGTTTATACTAGAGAAAATGATGAAGTTTCATGGCCTTCTGAGCCTAAAGAAGATTTATCAGCACGTGCTGCTATTTCAAATTACGAAAAGGCCACTATATTTTTAAGCATTCATCTAAACAAATTTGATGAGAAATCCATAACTGGAACAGAAACTTATTATAATGAAGCGAGTTCTCAAGGTAAGGTTTTAGCAGAAGTAGTCCAAAAACAAATTATAGAAGATTTAAAAACTACAAACAGAGGGATAAAGAAAGGAAATTATTTAGTGTTAGAAAAGGTAAAAGCTCCTGCAATATTAGTGGAGCTTGGCTATATAAGTAATGAATCTGATGAAAAAAACTTAAGTAATTCAGATTACCAAAATAAAATTTCTTTATCAATTACAAAAGCTATAGATAATTATTTTAAGATAAATCCTTAAAATAAAATGGTCTAGAAACATCTAAGTCTTCTAGACCATTTTTACTTATCTTTTTCTTAAATCAAATCTTTCAATTGGTTCCGGTCCTCTAAGAACTTTTCTCTTAATATGAAGATCTCCCTCTGAATCAGTTCTAATTCTCCATTCTATAAGCATTATCTCACCGTTTTCTATCTCAATTCCCTGTATTCCACTTGCTCTAACACATGAACCATCGTTAAAATATGGTAATTCTTTTGCTTTTGGAAAATGAGGTCTATGAGTATGTCCACAGATAATCATAGTTTTATGTCTTTTAATCCAATGACTATAAATCCTTTCGATTTTATGGATTTTTTCTGCATTTCTTACAGGGCTTGCAGGATTTATAAAACCAATTGAATGAAAAAACTTCCAGAAATATCTTACAGAAAGCATATTGAAATACCAAAAAGAATCATTTAATACATCTCCCTGGTGCCCATGAACTGTTAATATCTCTTGACCTGTTTCCCTATGCCTAAATACTACCCCTTCATATATGGTTATACCTGGAAACAACTCTATTTCTTCCTCATTATAATCATCATAAAACTTGTAGTAATTTTTTTCTACGAAATCCGGATATTTTAGTTGTATATTATGATTTCCATATAACATAATCAATCTATCTTCATCAAAAAACTTTTTTAATTGAGTATATACTTCATCGTGTGCTAGCCTTATATGCTTAAAGTTTGAGTGCTCCCAAAGCTCATCTCCATCTCCAACCTCTACATAAGTATATCCGTTATTATAATAATATTCTAATGCGAATAAAAATATATTTTGATTTTTTGAAAATTCATCGTATGGTGTATTTTCACCTCTATGGCAGTCGCTAAAAAATATATACTTAGAATTATCATCAAATTCTTCAATTCTAGCATTATTATAAGCTTCATTTAATCTCTTAAAAGCTAATTTTTTCCCTGATATCATGGCACTCCTCTTCTTGGTAAATAGAATCAATTATATTATTTACCAAAATACTGTCATTATACATATACTAGATCTCATGAAATATTGGTTTCATTTTATCAAAAGTACAAAAGCTATTAAATCCTAATCTCTTTAACTCTTCTTGGACATACGAAATTTTAGTTCCCACGTCCTCTTCTTTATGCGTATCTGAACCTATTGTAATAATTTCTCCCCCAAGTTCTTTATATAATTTTAATATATCTCTAGATGGTGTTAAATCATTAATCCCATATCTAAAGCTCGAAGTATTTACTTCAATACCTTTTCCTTCTTTAATAGCAAGAGATAATATTTCTTTTATAATATGCTTAACTTTTTCAAAAGGATACTCTCCTTCATTATCATATCTTTTTATCATATCAAGGTGCCCTAATACACTATAATCATCATAATTTTTCATCACATTTAATATTTCTTTATAGTAAGCTTCATTATATTCCTTTTGGGTTTTACCTTTTTGAAAATCTTGTGTCCAAAACTCTTTATTCTCCACTTGATGACAAGAAAGTATCACAAAGTCAAAGTCATATTTATTAAAGTCTTTTTTAAATTGCTCTATAGTATGAGTTTGTACTCCAAATTCTATTCCAAGTTTTATTGATATTTTTTTAGAGTATACGGCTTCACATCTTTTATATTCTTGTATATATCCATCATAATCACAATTTAAGTCTGTTTTTACACCATGATCTACATGTTCAGTAAAACAAATTTCATTAAGTCCTATGGAAATAGACTTTTTTACAGCATCCTCCATTTCATAAGTAGAATCATCACTAAAATTTGTATGCATATGATAATCTGCTAATATTCTTTCTTTCATATCTATATCTTTCCTCCTTGCTCTCTATATAATTTTTTTTTAGGTCTAGTTGTTATTTTTTTATATGTATTAAGCTTATATTCTACATTTTTATCGTAATTAAGCTTAAAGTAGCAGGCATATAAACAATCTAAAATATATAATAACGATAATCTAGTTGAAAATGATGATATTTTATTATAGTGATTTTCATTTGAACTTAGATATAAATGATAATCTGCATATTTTGAAATTGGATTCTCATTTATCGATGAAATTAATATTATAGTTGTGTTATTCATTTTTAATATATTTGCTATATTCTCTACTATAACTCCACGTCCTTCAAATGAAATTATTATTCCTATATGTTTCTCATCGCTGGTAGATGCTGTTAGAAGTTGATGATATTCTTCCACAGGTACATTCACAAAAGTTCCTATTTCCTGCATTTGAAATTTAAAATTCTCTGCAAAATAAATATTCCCAGCTGAAGTATATATATCTATGTTTTTAGCATTCCATAGAGCTTTTGTTATAATTCTAAGTTGTTCTAAATCTATCAAATTTAGTGAGGATAATGTTGTCTGTTCATAAACCTCTTTTAAATTTAAAACTACTTGGTTTTGTGTCTCATTTTGCCTTACTGGATAATTGTAGTCAAGAGAGTTTTTTTCTCTTAAATATTCATTAATAGACATGGAAACTTGTAATTTAAGTTCTGATAATCCTGTTAAGTCAAGTTTTTGACATAATCTATAAATAGTGGAAGTTGAAATGAAACAAACTTCACTAATTTCTATTGCACTCATTTTCAAGAAATCCTCAGATTTATCTTTCATATAGTCTACTAGTGTTTTTTCATTTTCGGTTAAGTTTGTTAATTTATTTAATTTTATAAAAATGTTCATGAAGATCACCTCATGAACATTATACATTATTTTATATTATATTTTAAGATATTCCTTCAATGTGTAGGCAATTCCATCTTCTTCATTAGATAGGGTTACCTCGTCAGCTATTTCCTTTAAATCATCTACTGCATTAGCCATAGCTACTCCAATACCAGCATATTTAACCATCGAAGCATCATTATGTCCATCTCCAAAGGCTATCATCTCCTCTTTTTTGTATCCCATAGGAATTAATACAGAATCTAAAGCCTTAGCTTTATCAATTCCTTTTGCAGTAAATTCAAAATAGAAAGGACCTGTAAACATACAGCTTAAAGTATCTTTAAATGGTTCCATCATCTCTTCATAATTTGCCTTTAGATATTCTGGGTCTCCTGCTGTTAATATCTTGTTTAGTGGATAGTCAGCAAAAGCTGCTAAATCATCCTTTTCACACAACTTAAATTTGCCACCACGAGATTCATATTGAATTACATTAAATGGTCTCCCTTTATATTCTACATAACAATTATAAACATCATTAACAAATAAATACTCATCTTTATCAATCATAGGTTTAATATCAAATTTCTTCATATGCTCAAGGACTGCCTGTCCCTTTTCAACGGACATAGTTTCATTAAATAGCACCTTATTACTCTGACAATCAACAACTTTTGACCCATTAAAAGAAACTAAAAGCCCATGATGTTCGTCCATCTTTAACTCCTTTGCATAATCTATTAATCCAGATGTAGGTCTACCTGATGCTAAGATTAAAATTACTCCAGCTTCTTGTGCTTTAATTAATGCATTTTTAGTTTTTTCTGAAATCTTTTTTTCACTATTAGTTAAAGTTCCATCTACGTCCATAATAATTACTTTTATATCACTCACAACTTTTTCCCCCTAGTTTTTTCTTTGATTATACTAACTCTACCTACACAAATAAATAGATTGAGAGGAAAATGAAAAGTATTTATCATAAATAAGTAACTTATTAGTCGAAAAATGAAATAAACTTATCAACCTATAAAAAATCTGATTTTAAATCTCAGGTCCAGTTTTTGCATCTTTCATAGCTGATTTTATAAAAGAAATAGATTCTTCTAGCTTTTTTCTTTCCCATTCATTTAATTTTACAGGCAGTTGTTTTATAACTCCTTCTCGTCCAATAACACATGGCATACTTAATGCTACATCTCCGTCATGACTATATTGACCTCTTAAGGTAGTAGATGCAGGATAAACACTTTTTTCGTCTAATAGAACAGCCTTTGCCATAGTAACAGCAGATTGAGCAACACCAGCATTGGTCCATCCCTTACCATTAAACACTTCATATGCTGAAGTAATTATTGCAGATTTCACTACTTCGGGATCATTTATATCATAAGAACCCTCAAAGTATTCATTTAACTCTGAAAATGGTATACCAGAGATGTTAACATGGCTTAAAACAGGGAATGCAGTACTACCATGTTCTCCCATCATGTATCCTGTCACTGATTTTGGATCAATTTTATAGGTATCAGCAATAAATTTTCTTAAACGTGCTGAATCTAACATAGTTCCAGTTCCAAACACACGTCCTTTGGGATAATTAAATTCATTTTCAGCGATATAAACCATTGTATCTAATGGGTTTGTAATTAAAATTATTATAGCATCCTTAGTATACTTTGTTATTTCACTCATTACGTCACGAATAACTCCACAGTTTATTTTTGTTAATAAAGTACGATCAGGTTCTCCTTTTGGGTCATTAGGATCAGGTATCATACTTGGGCCTGCAGCTATAATAATAACATCTGCATCCTCACATTGTTCATAACCCCCACTTTTAACTTCAACATTATTCATATAAGTTAAAGCTGTAGCTTGAGCCTGATCAAGAGCTTCTCCATAAGCTACATTTTCCAAAATATCAATTACACCAATTTCTGCAAATAAACCAAGCTTCATAGCCTCAGCTAAGACATAAGACCCAACATGTCCTACTCCTATAACTACCAATTTATTTTTATGCATACTATCATCTCCTAGTAATTTGTTTTATATTAATAGTTATATGTTAGCACAACTGCTAATTAATTTCACAATTTTCTTCTTACCCTGTTGTCAATTACTCAGTTAAGATAAAAAATCAGCTTATCAAAAGCTGATTTTTTATGTGGATTAATATAAATCTTCTCCATTACTAGCTATAACTTTCTTATACCAATAGAAGCTCTTCTTTTTACTTCTAGCTAGGGTTCCTTTTCCTTCGTTGTCCTTATCAACATATATAAAACCATAACGTTTTTTCATTTCACCAGTTGAAGCACTTACAAGGTCTATGCATCCCCAAGGCGTATATCCCATTAGTTCTACTCCATCTTCATTAATTGCTTCTTTCATAGCCTTTATATGTTCTCTTAAATATTCTATACGATAATCATCTTCTACATAACCATCTTTATCTGGAGTATCTACAGCCCCAAGTCCATTTTCAACTATAAATAAAGGTTTTTGATAACGATCATATAATGCATTTAATGTTATTCTAAGTCCTAATGGATCTATTTGCCATCCCCATTCACTAGCCTTTAAATAAGGATTTCTCAAAGTTGGAAATACATTTCCTGATGTTTTGATATTTACATTTGGATCTGCACTAGTTAACCTTGAAGCATAGTAGCTAAACGATATAAAGTCTACTGTGTTATTTTTTAAAATCTCTTCATCTCCAGCTTCCATGTTTAAATTTATATTGTTTCTTTCAAACATCTTCTTTGCATAATTAGGATACTCTCCACGTGATTGTACATCAATAAAGAAATAATTTTCTCTATCTCTTGTGATAGACTTCCAAACATCCTCTGGTGCACATGTATTTGCATAAGTACTTGCTCCTGCAAGCATACAACCAATCTTGAAGTTTGGATTTATTTTTCTTGCTATTTCTGTAGCTTTTGCACTTGCAATTAACTGATGATGGGCTGCTTGATATTTTATTTCTTCTTCATTTTCCCCCTCCTCAAAAGTTAATCCCGCTCCTATAAAAGGCAAATGCAATAACATGTTTATTTCATTGAATGTAAGCCAGTATTTAACCTTATCTTTGTATCTATCAAAAAGAGTAGTACATAATCTTTCATAATGATCTACCATCTTACGGCTTCTCCATGAGCCTATTGTTTCTACAAGATGCATTGGTACATCAAAATGAGTTATAGTTACTAGTGGCTCAATCCCATATTTAAGACATTCATCAAATAAAGATTCATAAAACATTAACCCTTCTTCATTTGCAACTTCATCATCTCCATTTGGAAATATACGTGCCCAAGAAATTGATAAACGAAAGGTTTTAAATCCCATTTCTCCAAATAATTTTATATCATCTTTATATCTATGATAAAAATCAATAGCTTCATGACTTGGATAATAATGTTCTTCATCGCAAGTCATCATTTTTAGTTTTCCTTTCATTACTGGAAATCTATCTTCTCCTGATGGAATAACGTCTACTGTTGATAACCCTTTATTTCCAGCTTTATATCCTCCTTCACATTGATTTGCAGCTGTTGCTCCACCCCATAAAAAGTTTTCTGGAAATTTATTAGAATACATATTTATCTCCTTTATTAAAGAGAGTATCTGTGCATTAAGCTAAAGATACTCCCTTCTATTTTATTTAAACATATTAACTAAATAATACTTATAATAGTATCTCCAAGTTTTGCTGTATCTAAATTCATTGGTAAAACCTCTAAATAATCCATAGTATTTGTTACTATAACTGGAGTAACTAATTCATAACCTTCTTTTTCTATAGCTTCCATATCAAATTCTACTAAAGTATCTCCAACTTTAACCTCATCACCATCTTTAATGTATGAAGTAAAATGCTTACCTTCCAATTGAACAGTATCCATACCTACATGAATTAAAATCTCAACTCCATCATTTGATTTTAAACCTATAGCATGTTTAGTCTTGAATATTGTCTGAACAACTCCATTTATTGGTGATACTACTTTTCCTTCAGTAGGTCTAATTGCGATTCCTTTTCCCATCATTTCTGAAGCAAAAGTTTCATCTTTAACTTCATTTAATGAAATAACTTCTCCGCTTATAGGGCTAGCTATAGTGATTTTATTAACTAAATTCTTTTTTTCAACACTATTTACAACTTCTTCACTTTCAACTTTATCTCTATATAATATTAAACAAGCAATAAATGATACAATTACACTTATTACAGCTCCTATGCAGGCATATACAAAGTTATTCATGGAATCTCCACCAATATAACTTGGAAGTGTCAAAAATCCTGGAGAACCACCTGTATAGTTTGATACTCTAAATAGTCCTAAAAATAATCCTCCCACTGCTCCACCTATCATAGCTGAATATAATGGAGTTTTAAATTTTAAGTTTACACCATAAAGTGCTGGCTCAGTTATACCACAAACTGCTGTAATGCCTGCTGATGATGCTAATTGTTTTATCTCTTTATTTTTACTTTTCATTGCTACCGCTAAAGCCGCACCACCTTGAGAAACGTTAGATGCTAACATTCCTGGATATATTATAGTATCATATCCAATAGTCATACGATTATTTATACCAATTGGAACTAGTCCATAATGTGTACCTGTCATAACTAATAATGGAGTTAAACCTCCAACTAAAGTTGGTACTAACCAACCAGCATAAGACTCTAAAGTTTTAATACCTAATCCTATTTTATCACTTACTATATATCCTATAGGTCCTATTACAACTAATAAAGCTACTCCTGTAACCATAGCTGTAATCAATGGTTTTGTGAAAAACTTAATTGCACTTGGTGATACTCTATCTGCTATTGGCTCAACATAAGACATAAACCAAACACCTAATATTATAGGTAAAACACTTGAGCTATAAGATGCTAAAGATATCGGTAAACCAAATAAATATATTCCTGTTCCCGCTTCTTTAGCTGCACCTACCATTGATACAAATGTTGGATGAACTAACATTCCACCAAGCATCATCGCTAAATATTGATTTGTCTTAAACTTTTTAGCAGCAGAATTTGCAAGAAGTATTGGTAAGAAATAAAAAGCTGCATCAGCCATAAAGTTTATAATCTGATAACTTTGTGACTTTGTTGTTATTAATTTAAAAGCAACTAATAATGAAAGTACTGCTTTCATCATACCTGCAGCGGTTATTGCTGGTAATATAGGCGTAAATATCCCTGTTATTGTATCTATAACTTTTGCAGAAACTTTACGGTTATCATCCTCTTCAGAATCCTTTCCGTCTGCAACTTCTATATTTGATATTTTAACTATTTGCTTATAAACATTATTAACCTCGTTACCTATTATAACTTGGTATTGTCCACCTTTATCAACAACACCCATAACACCAGTTGTGTTTTTTAATCCATCTGTGTTTGCCTTTAATTTGTCTTTTAGATTAAATCTTAATCTTGTTGCACAGTGTGTTAAATTTGATATATTGACTTCTCCGCCTACTTTTTCTAATATTGATTTAGCTAAATTTTCATAATTCATAGCTTAATTCCTCACTTTCAAAATTTAATATAGTTAAGTTTTGAAGAATTAAGGTTTTGCCTGATCGAATCAGTTACAATCCTATGAAACTTCCGGTTAAAAATTAATTTTACTATTACACCCTCCTTTAATTTATATAAATATGTATAATAAAAACCTAAAGAAAACAACTTCTTTAAGGCTTTATTGACTTTCTTTTACTACTCTTGCCGTATGTACTATAAGATATAACTTCTCTTCTTTTGTAAGCTGGCTATTAAATTTTTGTTTTATAAATCCTTCTATTTTCTTTGTACACTCATACGATTTTGGATATTTTAATCTAATAATTTCAAATAATTCATTATCATCATCTTCATAGTATTTACCATTAACCATTCTTTGTGCAAAGAATTTTAAATGAGTAACAAATCTATAATAATTAATAGACTCTTCATCAAAGTCAATATTAAAATGATATTTTACAATTTTTAACACTTCGTTTATTAAGTTTATAATATCTACTATTTGTGGCATGTCTTGATTTAACTCACCATTTAAAATATGCATAGCTATAGAAGCAGCCTCATCTTCTGGTAAGCTTATATCTGTTTTGTCTTTTATTATTTTTAATGCCTTAATTCCAATATCAAACTCCGGTTTATGAAGTCTCTTTATATCCCAAAGCATAACATTTTTCATCTCTAAATTATTATTATATCTGTTTATAGAAAAGCTTATATGATCAGTTAGTGTTAAATATATATTTTCATTTAGTTTCGTATTTAACATTTCTTCAGCATATTTTATAACCTCTTCAGAAACCTCTAAATATTCTGCTGGAATGTCATTAACTAAAGTAATTAATTTATCATTTATGCTTTTGTTTTTTAAAACAAATATCTTGTCTATTTTCTCTTCATCAATCTCATCACCTTTCTTTTTTTGAAAGGCTATCCCTCTTCCCATAACCACAGACTCTTGATTGTCTTCATTTTTAATTGTAACAACATTATTATTTAACACTTTGCTTATTAGCACATCCCTAATCTCCTTTACATCAAATTTCCATTAGAAACATTTATCCACTTAATCGTAGTTTTTAAATTATAGAAAAAATTTATTCTGTTTTTAAATAAAAATAAACCCAAATCAACATCAAACAGCTATAACCATAGGCTATAACAAAAGTTTGGTATCAATTTAGGTTTTGCCTGCATTCCAGTAACAATCCTTAAATGAATTCATATTTAATATACAATTATATTAATATAATCTGTAAACATTGTCAACATTTTATTTAAAAAGAACTATTCTCAGTATTAAAGACTGAGAGATAGTTCATAATTAACGTATTCTAAAATGAAAATTTATCTCCATTTTCAAATTTATTTATTGCCTTTTCACCTGATTCTGTAAGTTTCTTAAACTTGTCTATAGTTTCTCTCATCTTAGGCAATGCTTCAAGCTTAAACTTACTTACATCATCTATAGCTGTTAAACAATTATCGAATGATTTCTGCAGATCTTCTACAGATATATTTGAGTTAACAGCCTGTTTGTGAATATCTACCCCTTGTGATTTAATCATTTCAGAAATACCAACAAGCATAGCTCCTGTTGTTTGGTTTACTGCCTCTATGGTTTTAATAACTATCTTTTGATTATACAAACCACTTGCAAGCATAGCTCCTATACTAAGGGCTGACATAGAAACTAGTTTTGCTCTATCTACCCCTATCATTAATTCTTTGTTGTTTCTTTTAAATAATTCAATCGATAATATACCTTGTTGGTTTACTGTTAAAACTTCCTGCATAGTTATTAATCCTTGTTTTAGTGGAAATTGAATTTCTTCCATTACAAATTTTATCTTTTCAGGATCAACTCCATTACTACTTGCATCTTGTATTTTCTTTTCAAGACAAAGATCCATTGCTGTTAATAACTCTATCTCTGATTTTAGTTTTTTAGTAAGTTTTCTCATTTCTATTTCTTCGTTAGTCATTGTTATAATATCATTCTCTAAAGTTTTTTTACCTTTATCTAAAGCTTTAGATATATTCACTAAAACAGCACTAGCTTTTTCATATTTTGCAAAATAGTCTTTTATAGGATTAAATAGTTTTGATAATAAACCAGTTTTATTAAAGTCTATTAAAGATGGATTTAAAGCCTTCATTTCTTTGTTTAAATCTAACAGACTTTTAGATATAACATTATCTTTGTCCTCTAGTGTAGCTAACTTCCCAACAGATATACTTAACATAGAGTTTCTTTTAGCTGAAGCTTCCATAGTATCTCTACCAAACTCTATTATTGGATTTATGAAACTCTTTCTAGAATCCATAGATAAAATATCAACATCAAAAATACTATTTATATTTGCCTCAGCTCTTTTTTCAAGTTCTGTTTTTACTTCCTCAGAAACTTCTAATTGCTTATCAATCTCTTGTTCCAAAACCTTTATATCTGGAGCTTTTGGAACTCTATCTAAATCTATTGTGGCATCCATTGTAAAACCCATAATAACCTCCTACATTTGTGCGTTAAATAAATTGCTTAACTTATAGATAACATCTTCTGAGTCAGCATTTATACTAGCAGCTTCATTTATACTAGATAATACGTTTAGAGCATCAATGTCAGCATTATAACCAATTGTGTAAATAGGTATTTTAAATGCTTCTATAACAGGTGTTATCTTATCTAAATTAAGGCCCCTATTTTGTTCTCCATCACTTAATACAAAAAGCATTAACTTTGCATTAGGATTTTGCTCCTTAGCTTCTAATAACATCTTTGTAGCAACTAATACACCATCATTAGTTGCAGTTCCCCCTACTGCATTTATATCCTCAACCGCTCCTGTAAATAAGGATCTTTGGTTTAAATCAAACTTACCTATAGGTAAATTAATCTCAACATCATCTGAATAACTCACTAATCCTACAGATGAATTATTACTTATATATTGCGAACCCTTGATTAATGACTCTTTTAATTTAGTCATAGGTTCGCCTTCCATACTTCCTGACTTATCAGCTACAAATACTGCAACTATATCTTGTCCTGAATTTTTCTTATCTTTCCATATTTTCTGCGCTCTTATTATAGTGTCACCAGCTGGCATACTAACTTCTGACTTATAATTATCTAACTCATTAAAGCCATAGTCTTTTGCTAATTTCTGACTATCACCACTTTTACATAGTTTTACAAACTCATTTAAAATAGATTTTTTCTCATCAGTTAAATTTCCTATGCCATATAAAGGATTATCATGTCTTAATCCAAATGGAGTAAATGCATAGCTGCTAAATAATTCTGGAGAATTTTTGTAAGTTTGATATTCCATTATAAAACCATCCAAAACCCCAGATGCTGCTGACTCCCTCATTTGTAAAGTTGTATAAGCAACAAAAGGTATGTTAGCTTGGAACTTTTCAAATTCTGATACAGCTGAATCACTCAACAAGTTAGTATCAAAGCTATTTAGTGTTGATACTAGAAAATTTAAACCTGTAGCACTTTGAAATGGATTTGTATAACCCATTGTTAATTCACCATTTGCAACAGCCTCAGTTATTACCTTTAGATTAACAGATCCATATTTTTTAATTAGTTCATCTTTTTTACTTGATGATAGAAGAACTCCTGGAACATTCCCTAATAATCTTTCCTCTACAGTATCTACTTTAATGCCTTTAGCTTGAAGCATTTTTCCCCATAAATCATTTGAAGGAGTATAAGCATCAGGAACATATTTTCCTGAAGATATATAATCCATACCTTCACCAGATGAAATTGCCCTAATTTTTACAGATACCTTTTTCCCATTAACAACCACACTTGAAGAGTTAAATTTGTTAGCCATATCTAATAGCCAAGCATCATTTCCGCTACCAGCTTTTTCAGATGAGGAAAATATCTCAACAAAAGTATCAGTTGTATTTTCAACCTTCACTGGATACTTATCTATACTTGGAAGTGTGTCACTTAAATTATTACTTTCTAAAACTACAGAAGCTTTTCTTGCTCCAACTTCTTTATAACTAACCTTTTTTAACAACTTGTTCATTGTTTTACTTGCATCTTCTTCAGATACCTGTGTATCAGATTTACCCAAATTTTTAGTTAAAGATACTCCACCATATACCACAGCGAAAACGATTCCCGCTATAATGATAAATGTTAATACGTTCTTTAAAATTTTCATTATTATCCCCCTTACTTATAATGCTTTATATTATTTATTAATTCATCCAAATGCTTGATTTCTAACATATTATCTAAATCTCCTTTTGCATTATCTAACTTACATAATTCAAACATACACTTGTCCAATCTCAATAATATCTTGTCTCCTTGTTCAATTGAAGTTTCTATATCTGATAAGTATTTTTGATACATCTCTAATCTTTCATCTATAACCAAATCATCTCTATTTTTATCTTCTCTTTTTAATGTATTATAAGAATCCTCATTAAAATTCTCTATCTTAGTAGCTGTTCTTTTCATCATATCAAAATAGACAGACTCCATAGCTTGTATAGTTTGATAAAACTTTGAATAACTCAAACTATTTTTATCAAATCGCTTTTCTAAATCCTCTAATATATCGTCTTTTAACACTGTATAGGAATCTATTTGATTAATAAGAGTTTTTATAGTTTTTCCGAAAGATTTTTTGTATGTATTATTATTTAATATCTTAACAACATCCCTCATAGTCTCAGCTTTTAATTCAACAGATGAATCTTTTTTGGCAAATAGCAAACTATAATTAAGATATATAAATACAAATATAATCATCAACAATAAGGTTATTATAAGTGATTGTGATATCAACCCAGTTGCTTTACCAAATAAATTTAAAAGCCCTGGAGAAAACAATACTATAGCCGTCAAAGCTACTACTAAATTATATACTACTAACTTTGTAATTGTGTTTTTACTCAAATTCTCCCCCCCCAAATTAAAAATATTTTTAATTTCTCCTATGTACTCCTTAATTAGAAATCATATAATTGATACTTTATACCAGAATTAAATGTAAGTGTTAGTAAATATAGTTTATTATATAATTCATAGTTCTTTCAATACTGAAACATGAAAAAAGACTAAATATTTCTATAAATATCTAAATAATTCCTTATTTTAGTGGTAAAAATATAAAAATACACAAGCAACTGAATCATAATGACTCAAGAACTTGTGTATCTTATTTTTTAACTATCCCATCTCTTGCATTCCCTTTTTCTTATTTTCAACAAAATATATTTTCATAAGCTTTGGGCACATTCTTTTACTATTTACAATTTTTATCTCTTTGCCTAGAGCAATCATTTTTCTTTTAAATTTTTCTAAAGCTGTTTCATCTGTTTCCCCATCTAATAATTGTAGAAATTCAACTTCACTTTTCATTAACTCACCACCTTATTTATCCTACCTTTTAAAGTATCCCTTAACTTTACCTTATTTAACTTCTGATAATTAGAAGTATTCATTTTTTTAAATCCGATAGATTTATATTATTCTTTTGTCTTCTATTTCGTTACAACTTTTCACTTTAATAATTATATATGATGATATAGCCTTAATTTTCTTATAATTATCGTAATGTTATAAAATTTCTAGTTTTGTTATTTTCTCATTTACTACTGTAAAATGGAAGTCCAAAAGAAAAGGATCTGGTAATCCTGTTTTATCAAAATCACCATCAACTTTAGCTGTAACAATAGTTTGAGTGTTTACTACCTCTAGTTTCAACTTATAAGCAAAATGGTAATCTTCACTCCTCTTTTTAATTTGAGAATAAAATGTTTATTTATTAGAAAAACATATAATATGACATATTGTAGTCATATTATATGTTTTATATTTTAAACGAGGTGATATTGTGCAAATAAGTAGGTTATTTCAAATTATATACATTCTGCTTAAAAAGAAATCTGTGACCGCTGGAGAACTGGCTGAACATTTTGAAGTATCTGTGAGAACTATATATAGGGATATTGATGCACTGTGCCAAGGTGGTATTCCCATATATACAAGTCAAGGTAAAGGTGGGGGAATCTCTCTTATTGATGACTTTGTACTTGATAAGTCACTACTTTCAGAAAAAGAACAGGATAAAATCTTGATGGCTCTTCAAAGTCTATCAGCAGTTCAATATCCTGAACTTGATAACGTGCTATTAAAGCTTAGCGGACTTTTTAGAAAAAATAATATAAACTGGGTTGAAGTTGATTTTTCTAATTGGTGAAGCAATAAAAAACAGCAACAGATTTTTGGACTTCTTAAAGGTGCCATACTTGAACAACTAGTTATAACTTTTTCTTATTTTAATATATACGGTGAAAAAGAATATAGAAAGGTTGAACCTTTTAAATTGATTTTTAAAGATAAGGCTTGGTACTTACAGGGATATTGTCTGCAAAAAAGTGCCTCTAGAACATTTAAAATAAGCCGTATGTCTGATATTTATATTACTGAAGAGTCATGTATACACCAAAATTCTCAGGAGCTTTTGCCTAAGTCTGCAAAGGAAGAAGCTAATGAACGGGTTAAACTAACTCTTAAAATATCAGCTGAAGGAGCTTACCGTGTATATGATGATTTTGATGAAGAAAATATAATAAAAAATAATGACAACTCTTATACTGTAATTGTCTCCATGCCCTATGGTGAGTGGATTTATAACTATCTCTTTTCTTTTGGTACAATGCTAGAGGTTATAGCTCCTCAAAGTATAAGGAATGAGATATCACTTCGTTTAGATAATATGGTGAATAAATATCATTCTAGAACCTGACGTACTGTAGTCAAGTTATATTAGCTATACTAAACAAGACAAGATAAAGCAGGGAGGAATCTAAGTATGGGAAATACATTATCAACATTTGATATGAACAAAGAATTTGAGGATAAAAGGGTACTTGTAACAGGAGGAACCAAAGGGATTGGAAATGCTATTGTTCACCGTTTACTCAGTGCTGGAGCAAGCATAATGACTGCTGCTCGAACTGTTTCAGAAGATTTGCCTGATTCTGTTGGATTTATTCAAGCTGATGTCAGTACACCAGAAGGCACAGAAAAAATAATTAAGGATACTCTTGAAAAGCTTGGAGGATTAGATGTACTAATTAATAATGTAGGAGGTTCATCATCTTCAACATCTGGAGCTTTAGCCCTAAGTGATGAAGATTGGATAAGTACATTTAATGCTAATCTTTTTGCTTCTGTACGCTTGGATCGTGGATTTTTACCAACTATGATTAATCAGCATAAAGGAGTTATAGTTCACATATCCTCAATTCAGCGCAGGCTTCCAGGAAATATGACAATGGCATACTCAGCAGCAAAAGCAACTCTTACTAATTATAGTAAAAATTTAGCAACTCAATTTGGATCTGAAGGAATACGAATCAATACAGTAGCCCCAGGTTTTACTGAAACAAAAGCTGCCGAGCGTCTTATTGAAAGAATGTCACAGAATTCTGGAAAAGATTATAACGGTGCTCGTCAAGAATTAATGGATGCCCTTGGTGGTATACCTCTTGGGCGTCCAGCAAAACCTGAGGAAGTTGCAGAACTTGTTGCTTTTCTTGCTTCAGGTAGAGCTTCCTACATTACTGGATGTGAGCATACTATTGATGGTGGTATAATTCGAACCATCTAAAAACTATTTAAATGATAATAAAAAATATTATGAACCATAAACTATAAGTATTTCTAAATATTACAGGAGGTAAAAAAATGATTGTAAATAATGTACTTTTAAAATTTAAAAATAATGATACTGAAAATATTAAAAAGGCACAGGAAGTTCTTTTAGGTATGAAAGGAAAAATAGAAGTTCTTTTAGATATACAAGCTGAAATCAATATTCGTCCCAGTCAAACGGCTTATGACATAATTCTGATTACTAAATTTAAGTCGCTTGATGATATGAATGCATATCTTATTCATCCAGTGCACCTAGAAGTTGGAAAGTTTATAGGAGATGTTCTAGACAAACAAACATCAGTATGTTATGAAACTAAATAAGAACTGCTTAATGCAGTTCTTATTTAGTTTATATTATATTTTACTACATCATAGGAGCCTCTACTCATTTAACATTAGAAATTTATCTAATTTTTAAGAACAAAATAGGAATCATACTCTGTTCCATCATGACCGATTAACTTTTCATCTGAAGCCTGAAATCCTAAGTTCTTTAGAGCCATGATCCTTTCAGATGCCTTTGATATAGCTTTAGTAGCCACTTTATCACACTTAAATAAATCAAATGTTTTAGGGATTATTAAAGATAAAATATTTTCAATTTCTTCTACCTTCTCATAATCACTTCTCCGGTCTAATCTCAATAATCCACATTCAGTAAAATAATCCTTACTAGTTCTATGAAACAGTTCTATTGTTCCAATAGCAGAGTTTTTATGCTTATCAATAATAGACCATCTAACAAAACCTTTTCTATCGTATTCAAAATGCCAATAATCAATAGCATCTTTCATACGCTTCTCTGTCGTATAATAAAAATCATCTCCTCCACAATTATCACTATTAAATAATAAAACCGCTTTTTTATCAGAATATACTTTCAGTAAATCAATACAGTCTTCATTCTCAACAAATTTAAGCAGATATTTTTCATTTTCATATGTAGGGCATGTTTCATATACACTTAGCATTTTTTATTCTCCTCTCTAATACTTCATTATTTATAAATATAGATAACTACTATTAGGTTTCAATTAAACTCACCTACTTTTATTTTATAATAACTATTACCATAATTCTACATATTGTCTTTAATTGACTTTTAAGATCAAAATAAATTGTAAAAAAGATGTGGAATCATTTAACTCCACATCTTTTCCTCCTTTTCTTAAACATGAAATAGCTCAAATTTATTTTCTTTTGAAACTCTATAGGTCTGTGTATCAAGCACTTGTCCTATAGCGTTTCCTACATAATATAAAGCTTCATCTGTAGCATCTTCAGATATTTTTGAATATCTTTGTTTTTTATAAACGTCATTTCCTTCTTTGTCTAATCCGCTTTTATATTCCACAACTAAAGCTAGTGAAGTTAAAATTGATTCTGTCATATTCCTCATCTCCTTTCATTTTGTAATCAGAACACACGTTTGCATCCCCCTTCTTTTTTGGTATAATTTTCATATAGACAAATTTTACTTAACTCTAATTCTTTGACCAGGATATATTAAATCCGGATTCTCGATATTATTTAGAGCTATTAGGTATTTTACCGTTGTGAAGTAGATCTTTGACAATGTCCATAAGTTATCACCCTTTTTGACAACATGATATATTCCCTCATCTTTAGGTTGTACGACAGTTTGAATGTTAAAGGCTTTTTTAATTCCTAAAAATATTGCAGTTGCCATAGCCTCAGAGTTATAAATTTGCATATCATGTTCACTATCGCAAAAGGCACATTCAACTAGAATTGCAGGCATTTTAGTATTCTTTAATACAAAGAGATCACCTCTAGGTTTTACCCCTCTATCTCTAAAACCTAAGGAAACAATCTCAGGAAGTATTACTTTTGCAATATCTATCCCCCTACTACCGGGATAACAAAGAATCTCGGTTCCTTGTGCTCCTGGAAAAGCATTATGATGAATGGATATAAAGAAATCTGCATTATGATTATTAGCTGTAGTTACCCTTTTGTTTAAAGAATCATAAAGACTTGAAGTGCTACTAGGTAAACATTTAATAACCTCAATACCTACATTTAAGCATTTACTAATAAGACTATTACCTACATCAAGATTTAAATTATCCTCTGACTTAATTCCAGATGCTCCTAGGTCATAACTGCAATTATGACCAATATCAATGGCTAGTTTCATTTAATCACCCCTATAAATAAATACCCCAATGCACCATATAAATACCACATTGTATTTAATTAAATTCCTATTAACTTGTGCAGGGTGTTTTCTAAAAATATTAAATTAGAGGTGATGAAAATGAACTTAATTGAAAATGAAAGATTAGCTGTACTAGCTAAGATGGGAAATGATCAAGCAAAAGAGGATTTGGCTAATAATTTTAAGCCCTTTATTCTAAATTTATGTAAAAAAACCTTTCTAAATGGATATGAATTTGAAGACGTCCAAAATGAATGTTACAAAAGCCTTTTTAAAGCACTGAATAAGTACAATCCAGATAACAAGAGATTTGTAGCCTATGCCACTACATCAATAAAAAACGCTTTATCCAATTTAATAAGGAGTTCAACTAGACATGATAAGACCGATAGTAGATCTATCCTTACCCTTACAGATTGCTTGGAACACACCTTAGCTTATGATATAGACTTTGTAGAAGATGAATTGTTCCCTAAGATAGAAATTTTAAATCTTAAGGCTGCAATAGGAAAATTAGCTAAAGAAGAAAAAGAACTTATTGAGTTTGTTTATATAAAAAATCAACCATTAAAGGCATTTGCAAAACAAGCTGGTATACCTTACTCCACATCTATGAGGATGAGAAACAGGAGTTTAGAAAGACTAAGGGAGATAATTGGTGGGTAAAAAAATTTGCGCAAGACAAATTATCTTGCGCAAATCTTTTGTTATATATATTTAAACCTACTTATATATTATTCCTTCAGGCACTATACACGATAATCTTAAAAAATTAGTTTACCAAAGATATATAAATTTTTATTTATATATCTAATAAAATATTATGATATATCCACAGATCAAGAGCCTAAATATCTTCCACAAGTTCAAAAACAAATTACCCTAAGCTTTTAATGCTATATTCCACTTGGGTTTATGTTCCTGTATTAATTTCCTTTCATATTCTTCAATTTCAAAATCATTCGTAAAGAAAGCTAGGAATAGTTCTATAGAATCACCAGTTTTATTTATTAGACTATTAATATGGCAGTTTGTAGATTGTCCATCTATGTAGCAATTTTTGGGATGAATAACTCCATAACCTTGATTGATTCTCTTTTTAAATGAATCTTTACATCTACCAATATATACTACTTCACTGCCTAATTTATAAATATAAAGTCCCTTTTTACCCATTACTTTTGTATCACCTATACTAAATTTACAATATTCATAATCTCCATATGGATTTAATAAATTCTTATAAAAATTATCATTATTGCTTTTAACAAGCATTAAGAAGTCACCAATATTGGTATCACAATACTTACTATATTTTTCTTGTATTATTTCTGTAAATTTACTGTACCTATTGTTTTCAAGTGTCTGAGATACTGTTTTATTATTTAAATAAGCAAAAGTATTGTTTTTATTAAAATACTCAAATTTTAATTCAGTTTTACTAAAATATATTTCACCTAAGGCAGTTATTTTTATCGAAGAATATTGCGGTATTTGTGTTTCTACTGTTTTTTCTTTTTGAGTTACCATAGAACTTCACTCCATATTTCAAATTATTATCTTACAGTTATTATTGTACTCCTAAAGCCTTAAATACTGCATCTTCTGCACTGTTATAAAACATTATTTGAAATTTTGCAAACAATTCTGGAGGTACTAATGCTATATCAGCTGCATTTATCATTGGCAATAAAATTTTCTTTGCTCCTGCATCAAAACACACCTGTAAAGTATTCGCTAAATCCTCAACCTTATTAATTGTACCCCCAATACTTACTGATCCTAATACAACTAATTGACTTTGTACCGGCTTCATTAATGCTCCAGAGCACATGGCTAATATAGCTGCAAGTGATAAACTTGAAGTCATTCCAACACCATTAACATCTTGTATATGCATTAAATAGTCTTTATTAGTTGTAGATATTGAACTACTAATATTTCTACTGTTAGCTCTAAAGTACCTAAATGCTGTTTCTATACTTTCTTTAGCTTCTCTATCATACCCTAGCCCAGTCTTTTCAAATTTACCTGTTCCACCTACGACTTCTACTTCTAATTTATATACTCCAATCATCCCTGAATCACCTACCCCAATGGTATACACATGCCCTGATTTTGAAAGTCCTTCTGGTATTAATGATCCACTGCCTTGTTCTGGTACTGATATAAATTCCTCTTCCATAGATTCATTATCTATATAGGAAAAATGAACATCATAGAATTCCATTCCTCCAATTTTCTTTAATTGCTCCTTAACCCTTCTACGCCCAACTAGTGCATATCTTAATATTTCTTCAAGTTCTTCTTTTGTATATTCACCATGAGGATATAATAATTTTACTAAACCTGATACTGTTTTTCTTACTGCAATAACATCCCTTTGATTTAAATTATTACCTAATTTAAAATACTTATCTATTGCATCTCCGAAAGTTATTTTTCTCATATTTCTAAGATATTCAGCTAAATAATCTGTAATAAATCCAAAACTATCTGTTATTAATTCCGGCCTCATTTTAGGTATTTCCCATCCTGGCAGATAAAAATGCATTCTATCAAAAAAAGCCGAATCATATGCCATTGCTTCAGGAAATGGATCAAACAAATGAGAAGTTTTTAATAATACATCTACACTTTGATTTATGTTACCTACAAATACCATAGACGAAGATGCAGCTTTTTCTTCTTTACCTCTTGAAAATGATCCTGAAGCCATATAATCCTTCATTATTTGAATTCCATCTTTATCTTTAAATGTTATCCCCGCAACTTCATCAAAAGCTACTGTATCCCACATTCCAACAAGTCCTATTTTTCTTTGCGACATATTGTAAAAAAGATTTGCAACTGTAGTTTGACCACCTGATACTAGTATTGAATTAGGTGATATTTCTTTATATAAGTGAGATTTCCCAGTACCTCTGGGTCCAAGCTCACACATGTTATAATTATTCTCACATAAAGGAACCATTCTAAGTAACATATGCCACTTAACTTCTTGTTTTAATTGAGTTGGTTCCATACCTATAGATCTTATTAAGATATCTATCCACTCTTCTTTATTAAATTGTTTTCTACCTTCGATCAACTCTTTCATATCCATATTAGGCATCTGAATAGGTGTAACTGTTTCTATAATAAAAGGATTTTGATTTTTAGCTCCTTCTTCGTAGAAATATTGGATTTTCACAATGCACCAAATGCCGCCACCCAATAGCTTTTCAAAGTCTTTTACATATTTAGAGTCTATCTCAACATCTTTTAACCCAAGGTTAGAGAATTCAGCCACATATAAATCTCTTTTTTCATTTAATTTAACAGTTAATTTATCAATAACAGTATATCTACTCATTTCTCTAATTTTAGATTTTATTTTTTCTGCCTCATCCGGTCTTACAAAATTATCTGCTAATATATTTTTAACTCTTGTAATGCCTGCATTTATACTATCTTCATCCTCAGTAGCACAGTACATTCCTAATAGGTATTCAAGTACATAAATTGGTACGTTAGCTCCTTGTTTTAACTTTTGTGTTAAATCTTTTCTAACTACTTTACCAGCAAAATGCTGGTTAAGTTTTATACTTAATTCATCCATAACCCTCACCCTTTAAAATCCAAAATCATCTACTATTGCTATATCAATGTTAAATGGTACTCTATCGTATTCTCCATTAACATCTTCCTCATCTTCCATAACTAAGAAGTATTGCTTAGTTTTATCATACTCTCTACCTTCTAAAACAAATTCAATTCTATAAGTTCTATCTATAGGATTTTCTGACTTTGAATCTGCTATTATAGTCTTAATATTTGAAACCTTATTTCCTTGTTCATCTTCAAAATAAGTCCTTATTTTTTTTCCTATTACTTTATCTTCTAATTTTTTATCTTGGAAAAATTCTAAATATGTTATTGGATTAGTTACTTTTCTATTTATACTTGTTAAAGATACTTTTACCTTACTTATATCATTAACAGATGATGTACTTCTATCATTCTTAAATCTAATAACAGGAATCACTATCTCTTGTAACATTGCCCCTCCATGTACATAGTTAGCACCGGCACCTTGAACCTTAAACCTTGAAGTTCCATTTGGAGTTATAACATATCTATTACAGTTTTTTCCCAATAAGTAATCCATACTAAAAGTTATTGTACCTTCAACATATTCATCCTTAGAAGTTAATAAAAATCTTCTACTATCTTCACCGTCATCAAGTTTAATACTAGATATCTTATTACTTTCTTCCATAACACTTCTTTTATAAAGATATCCATGATCTGCTGTAATAATTATATTGGACGCACTTACTCTATTAACTAATTTATTTACCAAAGTAATTATTTCTTTAAAAGCCTCTTCAGTAGCTCCAAATACCTCTCTCTCTGAAGCAGCATGATCACCTCTTGCATCAATAGTATTGTGATAAATATAAATAACGTCTAATCCTATAAAAGCCTTTCTAATCTCACTATCTCTCATATCTATTGCTTTATCATAAGTTATTGCTAAAGACTTTTCATTTTCCTTTTTCAAAATAGAGTTTCTATTTTCTACACCATTACTACTTAAGCCATCTACTATAACATCATATTTATCATTAATTTCAATAGTTTTATTAGGTAAAATAGATGCCATCCCAAGCTTTGTATAAGATGGTAATACCCCTTGCATATACTCTAATTCACTTTTACCTTTTCTTTCATTTATAAGTAAAGTATTTAGCTCTTCTGCACTTTCATACCTTAAGCCATCTGATATTATTACAAATGTTCTCTCCTTACCTTTAAATTTAATATTATCTTCATAAAATTTATCCTGTTGCTTTAACCCTTCTATTCTCCAAGAATTTAAACTTCTAATTGAATTATTCCACTTAATTGATAACTCTTGCAAATACCAGTTGTTATATATATTTTCAATAGTATCTTTTAAGTCAGTTAATTCTTCTTTCCATAGACTTTTATCAAAGTGATAATAGAACTTTCTATAAGCTTTATCTATATAATAATAATCTTTTATATAAGAATTTACCATGTTAAATGAATCTTCTGTCTTTATTATAGAGCTTACTGACTTCTGCTTATTTAATAAGTTAATAGCCCATTTTAAAGCATTATATTCACTCTCATATTTTTTATAATAATGTAAAGTTCTTCTTACTACTAATTCAGATAGATATTTATCATATTCCTCTAATCCTTCTTTTAAAAGACTTGTAATCCTTGTTAAAATTAGTTTGTCAACTTCTTCGAAAACTTCACATTTTATAAATTCCTCAGTATCTTTTTTTTCTAATAGCTCAGAAATTTTTAGTTTACTCCCTACTAATTCCTGCATTTTATCATAATAATTACTGTCTTTAATGTTATCCATGAAATGGTTTATAAATACTAAACAATTTCTAACCTTTGGAGATATAAATAAGGCATATGTATTTGGAAATTCAAATTTTACATTTTCATTCATATTAGTAACTAATAGCATAGCCATAAATCTTTCTATACTTTTTTCTTCAAAGGAATATCCAAAATACTTTTCAAGTAGGCTCCATAAAACATCTATACTTCCGAACTTTTTTATATCTTCATAGACCTTATTACTTCCATCTAAGTAATCTTTAATTATAGCCTTAACTATCTCTTCAATGTCCATAACTTTAACTTTTGTCAAAACAGCTAGAACCCCTATATGAACTTTTTCCTTCGTATATTCTTGTATATTTAAGTTCTTAAATCCTGATATTCTCTCCTTATTCTTAAAAAATACATTATAAGTTTCAAATTCTGTCTTTAGTGATGAATCAACTATTTTTAATTCTCTCATTATAACTGTTGCTCTATCTGTGGAGAACTCTTGACTATATGAGAAAATATCATATAGCCAATCTTCCTGTGGGTCTGGCTTTTTTATATTTGAATATACTAAAATACTACTAGTTTGATTTTCTTTTTCTATATAATATTTCGTCCAGAATACATTGTTTTCAGTTAATTTAATAACCTTTATGTCTTCTAAATCAAAACTATCTATTTCATCTATAAAATCTTCATTTTCATCATACCAAAATACTATATGACGTTTTTCCCCATTATCTAATGGTTTTGAAAATAACTCTTTAAGAAAATTTCTTATTTCTTGTAAGTTCATGATACACCTCAATCGTTTAACTTGCATTTATTATAACTATTATAACAGTATTACTACTAAATAGAAAGTTTAGGAAAACTTCGTAACGGTCCTATTTCTAAAACTTAAAATTAAGCATAATAAAAGCACCTACTATTTTTACTAAATAAGCGCACTTATAGTTCCTACTAAATTCTCGATATGCTATAATCTCGAAAGAAGAAGTTGATACATTAATCAGGTTATAGTTCCTACTAAATTCTCGATATGCTATAATTTACAATAAATTTTAATTTCATCTGTTTCAGTTATAGTTCCTACTAAATTCTCGATATGCTATAATAATATTATTATTATCTGTTCTTCTAGCATAGTTATAGTTCCTACTAAA
>NZ_DCLI01000009.1:0-3735 GCF_002320975.1 Clostridium sp. UBA1652 | reverse complement strand
CTTTTGATAGTTGGTCTTTCTAAAAAATAGATTAGAGATTATTCCTCAATCATGTACTCAACTGCAGCTAGTATTGAAGCAGAAATATTACAAGAACAATTAAAAAGATCATCAAGTTTTATTAAATGTATATCTATTTTATTTTCAATAGAACTTAGCTCTTTTGTATCCTTATTCCAATCTTCCAGTAATTCTTCTTGGATATTCATAGTTCCATTTTCATCTATCTTAGGTTTTCCATCAGTATCTTTTACAGCATACTTTTGTATTAACTTTTGCCTTTCAGCATTGTACACTTTAAGTTCTTTTTCTATTTTATTTATATTTTTTGCTATAGCATAGCTCACTTTTACAGGTAGTTCCATTACAGATAATTGTGATAATGCATTAGCGCTATTTACTATAATTTCATTACTTAATTTCATTTTCAGTACCTCCTACAAATCCATCTTCAATCTTAAATACTTCATCCTCAAACTTCTCCATGTCTTCTCTAACAGCTGCTTTATTAGCTGTATATAGCTCCTGGTTAATTATTGTTTTAACTATATTTGCATTGTTGTTTCCATCTGTAGAAATCGTTGCTGACATAGCCACAACTTGACTTCCATTTATCATACTTTGACCTGTTACTGTTATACTCTTACTTACATTTAACATTACATATCATCCTTTCTATTTCTCAATAAAATTCATTTTTAAACCACTCCACTTAACTTCCCCATTAATAAATTGATAAGCTGGTGAAGTTCTATCACCTACATACATAGTTTTTGTAACCATTCCTAACTGTGGATCTGGATAAGTAACCGTAAAAAAAACACTACTTACAGCATTAAGTAGTGTTTGGCTTTCTGATTGTGTTAATGTTGGCCATTCTAGGCTTATTTTCCTTTTAACTGCAATCCTATCTCTTATTAATTCTCCATTACCATTTCTATTACTTTCTCCATCTAAATCAGTAATGCTTAACTCAAAAACTTTAGGAGTAGCAATATCTACTCCATTTACTTTTATCATATTATTGCTACCCCCTTTATGTTGGTATTAATGTTATTCCACCTTGTCTTTGCATTTTTCTTAATTGATTTAGTGCCACTTTACCTATAACAGAACCATCTATCATAAGTATTAAGTCACCTATAAAGCTATCGTTATTTGTTCCCTGCGGCATTCTAGAAGCAACCTTTTCAGCGAGTTGAGTAATCCATCCAGTATTGTTTTCCAAAGGCATTACTACTTCTTTTCCAGCTTCTCCTGCTACAAACATTTGAGCACTATCTACTATTCCACCTTTTGCAAGGTATGGTATCTTAGGAATATTTATTCCCATTCCTCCTAACCTTCCAGGAACCCAATCTGGTAGACTTATTTTGTTAAGACCTGTAATTACCCCATTAACAAGTCCTATCACTCCATTTAGTGGAGCTTTAGCCATAGAAGACATACCATTGAAGATACCTCCAAAAATATTAAGTACTCCGCGCCATACTCTATCCCAGTCTCCTGTAAATATCCCTCCAATAAAATCAATTAATCCTCTAAAGGTTTGTTTTATGCTTTCCCAAATATTTTTAGCATTGGCTGAAAATGCATTAAGTACATTCCCAAACACTCCGAACTTATTAGACCAATCTACAGAAAAAACACTACCTAACCAATTATTAAAATCCTGAAACTTATTCTTTATGAAATCCCATACTTCAACTGCTTTTGCTTTTACTTCATCCCAATGTTTATATAAAAGAACTCCTATGGCTATAATGCCTGCTATTGCTATTACAGCAAGTCCTATAGGTGAAGTTAAGAAAGCTATAGCCGCTCCAAATGCCCATGTAACACCTGTTGCTATTCCGCAAACAATATTCCAAGCAGCTGTGGCAACTGTCATTGCTGTTTGTGCTACTGTATCAGCTATCTTTAGTCCAGTATTAATTACAAATTGAGCTGCTTGTTTTACTAAAGCTGCAGTTCCATTAATTATTGACATTATAAAATCTTTAGCATATAAAGCAGTTAAGTAAATTGTTTCTGCCTTATCTACTAACTTTGCGACAGTACACGCTTTTATTGCGCTTGTAACTGCCTTAAATGCACCAACTATTCCACCGCTCATTTGTATAAATGCCATTAATTCAGTTAGTTTCCAAGCCGCAAAAAATAGTACTACAGAAGTTGTTATAGCATCTACTATAGATTGGTTATCACTCATCCAATCCCCTATAGAACTTAATATATCTGCTAATCTGTTGAGTACATCAACTATAACCCCACCTGTCCAGCTTGCTATTGGTTGTAGGAAGTTATCCCAAATCCATAAAGCTACTGGCTTAAATGACTGTAATAATGGATTTAGTATTTTCATAACCCCACTTAATACATTAAAAAAGGCTGGTAGAACATCCCCTACAGTCCATTTTGCTAATGGTACTAATGCATTATCATAAAACCATACTAAGGCGCTACTGATTGTATCTATAACAGGTTTTGTATTTCTTTTAAAATTCTCAAAAGCTTCACTTACTGGCTTTAAAAAATTCTTTACTTTTTCTGCAAGTCCTGCTATCCCACTTGTGTCTGGTTCTTCACTTAAGCCCACATCTATAGAACCTACCGAACCTATTCCACCTGCATCTACTCCAGGTAATCCTCCACCATCTGCACCGCTATTGCTCAATGAGTTTATTTCATCAAATCCCCCAAGAAGTCTGTTCATTTCCTTAGCTGTCTTTTTTGCAGTATCTCCAGTATTAGAAAGAGCTGTATTGTATGCGTTTTGTGCTTTAGTTCCTCCAATAGCTGTATTGGTAGCTTTTTGCATCGTACTTCCAAATAAAGTTTGCATAAATACAACCATATAACTTGTGGCTGTTCTTAATCCTAACGCAAAGTTTGTTAATATAGGTAAAACTACATTTAATACAGGTAAGAAGGCATTTCCTAAATTTAACGCAACATCTTTTAATATTGCAACTAACTGCTGTAAACTTGAATTGGTATTATTGAACACCTCTGTTCCGAATTTACTTGATGTTTGTTCTAAGATAGCAAATAATCTTATTTGTTGTTGAGTTTGGAAAGATAATTGATCCCATGACTTGCCGTTAGCAAATCTTTTAAATGATTCTGTGCTTTGTAGCATAGCAACATTAACATTAACACCTAAATCCTCGATAGCTTCTGTGTTACCAAGTAGACCTGACCTTATTCTTTCCATAACATCTTCCATGGTTCTACCTGTACCTGATGCAATTATAGCTGATGCTTTTAATAAATTAGTAGTGTACTGTAATGTCTGTTGACTTCCAGTTGAAAAAGTACTTACTAAATTTGAGAATATAGCTCCAAATTTCATAGCATCAGATTGAGACATATTAAACGCTAATGCACTATCTTTAGACCATTTTAAGAAAGCATTTGAACTCTCGCCCATGGTACGTTTAATTTGTTGTATAGCTGCTTCTACTTGCATTGCCATAGTAGAACTATCTTTAACAAACTTGCCTATAGCCGTTGTTATGGCTCCAAAAGTTATATACTTTGCTATATTTTTAAATGCACTCTGAATTTTATTAACTTCTTTATTAACGCTATCAGTCATTTTTTTGACTTGATTTTGTACTTTTGCAACTTCATCTCTAAATCCTTTAGTTTGCGCTTCTATCAATACTTGGAGTTTTTCAAGAGTTAAGGCTCCTTCTGCCATAACTTATTCCTCCTTATATAATATATTTA
>NZ_DCLI01000055.1:42884-47610 GCF_002320975.1 Clostridium sp. UBA1652 | reverse complement strand
AGTTTTAAGTTTCAGGTTAACACCCCTTTTATACTTATTTATAATTAGTATCTAAATAATCCCCAATAACTTGAGCGTATAGCTTGGCCCCTTCAGTGCTTAAGTTAACACCATCTTCTAAGTTAGAGTTCATCTTACTTCTTAACATTGTATAAAGTTCTTGTTTTTCGCTTTCAGCATACATGTCCACATATCCAACTTTATTTTTCTCTGCAACTTCCTTAATGGCATCACAATATTTTTTTAACTGAGCATTTGCTCCACCAACTTCATTATACCAATTAGCAGGATGTTTTTTGTAATAGTAATTTGCATTTCCACCCATATTACCATTACCTTTATTTCCTTCGATAACTTTGTTAGGTGCAACTAAAATAGGAGTAGCTTTCTTTTCTTTTATTTGTTTAACCATAGACTCCAGATTACTTTTAAATTTATCTAAAGGAACATTTTCTTTATTCTTATCTACAAAATAATGATCATTTAATCCAAAATTAATTATCACAAAGTCAGGATTTTTTTCTAAAACATCTTTATTTAATCTTTCTAAACCTTGGGTAGATGTATTCCCATTAACCCCTGCATTTGTAAGTTCCAAACTAAATCTTTCCTTTAATAAATCAGTCCATAACTTATTTCCTGCTTGAAAATTCTCTCCATATGTAATATTATCGCCTAAAGCAACAACCTTAGCACCCTTTATAGATTTAGTTATTACTTCCTCTTTAGGCTCTTCCTTTACTGGTATGTTAGATGCCACTGGCACTATCTTTGTTTTTTTATTAAAACTATACATGCCAAAAACTACAGTTAATATTGTAACTATAGATAATAATAATACTAATAAAATCCATTTCTTATTCTTCACACTTTTTCCTCCATCAACTATAATTACTATTATTATATCATTTATGGAAGTTTTTTAAACCTTAATAACAAAAAATCATTTCAAAACCGAGGTTTCAAAATGATTTTTCTATTGGTAACTTTATGCAAAGGCATCTATTACTGTTCCTTGTGTTTTTTCATAAGAAGATTCTTCCTCATTACTTTTTAATGTGGAAACATTATTTTTACCTTGAGAAGAAACTTCTGATACTTTTTGAGTAGCATTACTGTTGCTGCTGTTTTGAGCTTCCTTTTGCTGTATTTGAGCATCTATTTGTTCTATTTGTTGTTGTAACTGCTCAACTTTCTGCTGTTTAGTCTTATCGTCTAACTTACTTGAATTTACTTGCAAAAGTTGTTGCTGAAGACTTTCTCTTTGCTTTTTTAACGCTTCTAAACTGCTATCTGAAGCTTTATATGTACTAGTTGAAGTATTAGAAATCGAACCAACATTCATTTTTTTGACCACCCCTTGTTATTTTATGCAACCTCTTATTTTAATAATAAAACTAAAATTTCAAGATATTATGGTAAAAATATGTGAATATTGTGTGACATAATCTAATTCTCACTAACTAGTTATACAACTTCCGCCTCTGCTTCTAGTTCACCTTTTTCATGTGCTTTAGTTAAAAGTCTTAACTCTCTAAATAGGAATATTGCCGTTATAATTGAGGATGTACCATCTGCTACCGGGCCTGCTAGCCAAACTCCAGTTATGCTATTTAACATTCTTGGAAGTATTAAATATAAAGGTATTAAAAGAATAACTTGTCTAAGCAAACTTAAAAACATAGATATTTTGGCTTTACCAACACTTTGAAAATAGTTACCGCTTATTATTTGGAATCCTACTATAGGAAGCATTGCTAAGAATATTCTTATACCATGTGATGCTACTGCAACAAGCTCTGGGTCTTTATTAAAGAGTTTAATAATTTGTGGTGCAAATGCTTGAACTCCTATAAAGCCCATAACAACAATTATTGTAGCTCCCATAATAGCATACTTTAATGTATCTAGTACCCTTTTATAAGCTTTCGCTCCATAATTAAATCCTATTATTGGCTGGTACCCTTGATTTATTCCAAACAAAGGCATAACAATTAAAGTAACTACACTGTTTATTACTGTCATAGCACCTATTGCTACATCACCACCATAAGATTTAAGTGCTGTATTTGCAGTTATTGATACCACACTTGCTGCCATTTGCATTGAAAAAGGAGAAACTCCTATAGCAAAAATTGTTTTAACTATATGCATATCTAGTTTTAAATTGCTTACTTTTAACTTTAAGCTGCTTTGTCCTCTTAAAAAATAACTTAGAACCCAAATAGTTGAGACAGCTTGAGATATTATTGTTGCTAATGCAGCTCCTTTTACTCCCATTCCAAAAGTAAAAATAAATATAGGATCTAAAATAGTGTTAAGTATTGCTCCAACTAACATTGTGGAAGCTGCTCTTTTAGGATTTCCCTCAGCTCTAATGCAGTGATTTAAGCTAAAGGATGTAAGACTGAATATTGTTCCAAGTAAAATTATTCCAAGATAATCACTAGCGTAACCAAAAGTACTTTCACTCGCACCAAACATCATTAGAAGTTTATCTTTATATAAAAGACCTACTATAGTTATTAAAATAGAAAATATTATTGAAAGGGAAAGTGCATTCCCTAATATATGTTCTGCTTCATCTTTTTTTCTTTGCCCTAATTTAATTGATATATTTGCTGATGCACCAACTCCTGTAAGCATAGCGAAAGCTATAACTACAGTCATAATCGGGAAACTTAATCCAACTCCTGTTAAAGCAAGTTGTCCTACACCTTCCATCTGTCCTATATAGATTCTATCTACCACATTATATAATGCATTTACAAGCATTCCTATAATAGCTGGTACAGAGAAGCTTATAAGTAATTTTAATATATTTTCATTTGCTAGTCGTTTTTCTCTATCTATCATTTGTAATCTCCTTTAATCTTTTTTTCTTTTTGTTCTCCACCATTCTCTGGAGAAGATCTAATGCCATTTTCTTTTCTTCTTCTGTAAAATCCGATGTTAATATATCATTCCATTCTAGTAGAACATTTCTAATATCCTTAATAATAGCTTTCCCATTAGCAGTTAAATAAACTCTATAAGCTCGTTTATCATTTTCATCTACAGATCTTTTTACTAAACCTTCTTCCTCAAGCTTTTTTAATGCTTTAGCAGTTGTTCCTTTATCTATAATTAGTTTACAAGTCATTTCTTCCTGAGTTACACCTTCATTGTTTTCAAGAAAAAGTAGAAAGGTATATTGTCCACTCCCTATATTTCCAATATTAAAATTTTTATTAAAATACATAGCTCCTGATCTATACAATATAGAAATATATCTTCCAATGCTATCAATATTTTTTTGCATCTCATCCACCTTTAATAAAAAATAATAGTTGCACACACAACTATTATAGTATAAATTATTAATAATTTATTTACAAGTATATTTTTTAATAAATAAAAAGTAACTAAAAAGGTTATTTCCTAAAACCCTTAAGAAATAACCTTAAATATTAACTATTTTTTTTGCTTATTAAATAAATCTGTTGACTTATTATATTTTCCATTGTGTCTTGAATTACAAAATCTTCTTTTTTACTTCTTCCTTCATAATATCTTACTTTAACATTTTGTACGTCATTGTTACTAGAATTAATAAAATTAGCATTAAAAACAACTTTAAACCCTTGCTCGTGACCACTTTCAACTGCTTCTATTAGATTCATCATCACAACACCTCAACACATAATTTTTAGTTATATATATTATATTCTATAAACTATTAGAAAATCCTTTAATCGATTACATATTTTTAAAAATAATTTAATTTTTCTTTTATCATTTTTATTTCTCTTTTGTGACCTTCATTATCTAATGGTGTTTCAGCATAAAAAGGTAAAGTTTTTATATATGGGTGCTCCATTATTTTTATTATTGAATCTAGTCCTATATTTCCTTGACCAACTGGTACATGTCTATCTTTTCTTTCACCAAAAGCCATTAAGCTGTCGTTTAAATGAATAGTTTTTAATTTCTCTATTCCTATTATCTTGTCAAACTCCTCCATAACCTCGTAGATATTATTTCTAATGTCATATCCAGCGGAAAAAACATGGCATAAGTCCATACATACCCCTATCTTATCCTTATAACTTATTTTATCTATTATGCTCTTTAAATGTTCAAACCTAACCCCAACTTCAGTTCCTTTTCCAGGCATAGTTTCAAGTAAAATCTTGATTTTTTCATCCCCTTTTATTGATTCATTAAGAGCATTAGCTATTTGATTTATTGAAGCTTCAATTCCTGACCCTGTATGACTACCTGGATGAAAAACAAAAAACTCAATTCCTAGGTCATTCATTCTGTGTATATCTTCTTTAATAACAGTCCTGCCAAACTCATACACTCCTTGATCACTACTGCCAAGATTCATAGTATAAGGTGCATGTGCTTGTAGTGGTCCAAACTTATACTCTTTTCTCAATTTCTGAAATTCATTAACATCTTTTTCATTATAAGCTCTAAAATTTGATCCCCTAGGATTTCTACTGAAAAACTGAAAAACATTAGCCTCCATTTCAATAATGTCCTTGGCTGCTCTTGTATATCCTTTCGCTGTTGTCATATGTGGTCCTATATATAACATAAAAGTCTCCTTTAGTTTCACTATATATATAGCTAGTGTTTTCAACTTCATAAATACTATTCTAACTTTGTTAGTTTACATGTTTTTTACAAAACTTAACTTCATTATTTACCTAAATCAAATTATAATTAATTTATCATC
>NZ_DCLI01000055.1:37239-42754 GCF_002320975.1 Clostridium sp. UBA1652 | reverse complement strand
GAACTCTGCATTGTGGTAAACTTCTTGAACATCATCGTCATTTCTACAATAATCAACACTCAAGCCCAGTAATATCAATAATTTACACGAATTTTTGTACCTAAAAAACAACTCTAAAAAGTTGTATGTTTGTCATAATCTACGACGTTCTAAAAACGTAGTCAATTACATGTATATCATACTCTATTTATATTTTCAAGCATTAATAGTTATTGATAACAGAACATCTATTTAATTTTAAACCTTCTCTTTAATTCTTCCATAGCATTTATGACCTGTGTAATATCACTTACACCGTTTTCATCAGGTTCTATCATATAATGAGGTGGATTTGTATGTGTTTCTAGGTGTCCTTTGTACTCCATTAAAACATAAATAACAGGTTTGAATTTTCCGTCTTTACCCCAGCTTACATCACCACATCTAACAACGTATTTTGTTGTTGAACTGTGCATAGACTGAACTTTTATTTCGTCATAATATTCACCATAAACAATACCTTCACTCATTTTTAAACCACCTTTCAATATTCTATACTTAAATTATATTCCTCGAATACTTTTTAACCAACCCTGATATTCACCAGATTTTCCTAGAGTGTTGTATAGGAAGTTATATCTCTATCTTTTGTTTGCTTTCTACAGCGTAGTATTTCAAAAAAATTAGAACAGGATTTCTCCTGCTATTATAGTTTATTCTTTATAAAATTTATATTTATATTTTAACAAAATCATGACTTCTCCCACTTCTATTTTAAAAAATTATTTACATTTAATATTTTACTTATTTTTTTGCAATAAGCAAATACGCACTTCCGTTTTTTGTATAACTATCTATAATCTTTACCCCTGCAACCCGTGCATAATATTCCAACTTCTTAATTCCTATAATTCCATAAAATGATGAATAATTTTTGCTTTTAATTATCCAACCATCATAAAACCTTATCGAACTTTTATTAGTATTATATGTATCAAAATAGGAATTATAGTATTGTGTGGAAATAAATGCTCGTCCATTTTCTTTTAGTACTTTACCGATATTCTTAACTATTTCAATTCTTTCTTTGTACTGTGGAACAGCAGATAAAACATTGGTGCATAAGATAAAATCATATTTATTCATTTTCCATTTTGGGTCTTTCACATCATAGATATGTACATTATTTAAATATTGCTCTACATAGCTAACAATATTTGTACTTATGTCATTTATTCTTTGATTTCGTAATAATTGTTCTAATGAATCTATTGAATGAACACTTTTTACTACTTTTGCCAAAGGGATCGTATATCTCAATTTACCACAACCATAATCGAGTACAGTAAAATGACTGGGAAGATTTTTGATAATATTTAGGATTTCACTATTAGTTTGCTTTGCTGATTTTGCTGCATACTCACTTTTTATTGTTAAATCTCGAATATTATAGTGCATTTGTATACTCCTGAAAAATCTCTTTCTTACGTTGTGTATCTGAAAGTATAGCAAATATTTCACTACTTGTTTTACTCATACAAGCATTATTCATAATTTTACCAAAACAATAGAATATTAGATTAGCAATAACAACTAACTTTATAATCGTAATATTACTTGAAAATAATGTTAAAACCAAAGTAATAAATGTAAAAAATTGTGCTTCAACTGCTATCCAATACCAACATAAGTAATCTAATGTTGTATAGACCAAATGAGCGTCAATTTTGGGTTGAGAATAAGAACAATATTTATAAAAACATGAACTCATTAAAACTGACCTTTTTTCATTTATCTTTTCAATGGAACTTATTTTATATCCACACCCGACTCCTAATGGCAATAAAATATTATCTAAATCATACTTTTTTCTTATTTTAAGCATGTCCGATATTCTATCATGTAATCTTATCGCTCTTGCAATAATCGCAATAATAATTGAAATTATGAAAAAATAGAATTTAATATCTATACCAATAAATTTTATTGTTCCTCCATTTGGAAGAACATTTTTCAATGCTAAATCAATATTAGGAAACATCAGCAATATAATATACCAACACCCCATTACAACAAATAAAGTAAAAAATCCTATTTTATTAAGCATTTCGTCATATGATTTTGGTGAAGTAAAAATCGGCAATTTTTTCCCTCCTACAACGTATTGTTAATATATATACAATGTTAACCTCAATTAACAAATAAGTCAAACTTGTGCTATCACCCTAGCAAAATTATAATTTCCTCTAAAGACGACTATATGTACTACTAGGAGAATAAGAAAAGGTGATATGTTTTCTAATGCCCCCCCCCTATATTCGTGTTCTGTAACAATGTGTCATTTGCGTTACAAAAGCCTTCACTAATTTTAACAGTTAAAAACATTGGTATTGCTGTGTTTGTAACATTTTTAACCGTAGTTTTTTAACAGTGTAATTTATTTATGTCTATACCTAAATTAACGTAGTAAAATGCTTTTTTAAGAAAAAAGAAGGTTTTACTTACCTTCTTCAAATTCTTTAACTAATTTATAGAATGTATTCCTTTTTAGTCCTAATTGTTCCATTGCATTTGTTTCCGTTATCTGCCTTGTCTTGTACTGATTATATGTATCATTCCAATTGCTTGTATAATCTATTTCTTTTCTTCGCTAATAATATATTTGAATTTGATATTTCTAATTAAATTATTTTATTTATTTTTATTCCTCTTCCTAGTATTTATATCAAATGAATTATACATAATTGCATTAAATGCATATGGACGTGCAATTTTTTTGGCTTCTCTAACAACTCTCATACTTTCTCCTGTTAAATTTGAATACTCTTTTTTCATATGTTGAAATATTTTAGAACACATCTTATAATTTTTATCAGCCTTTTCATACAAATTCCTTAACCACTTAATATCATGATATTCCCAAGTCATAACACAGACTTCAGGCATTGAAAATTGTAATTCTATAATTTTCTCTGGAATTCTTGATACTTCTCTCATATAATCTATTTGACTGTTCAATAATGATTGTGGAACATGATGAGTAAAATTTCTTGCTTCTCTAAATTCTTTTAATATATTAGACATTTCATCATCTAATTCATTTAACTTAAAATCTAATTCACCCTTTTTAATTTTTTTATTAACTACATTTCTAAATTGAATATATGATACTGCTGTTTTAGTTTCATCTCCAAATAAATTCAATAAATAAGCAAAGCAACAATCAATTCTTTCTTGATGCCTGTGATATACTTCCGTGGAAACTTCTGTAATATTTTCATCATATTTTAATAATTCTTTTTTTAAATCATTTATAGCTGATTTAAATCGCATCATTCTTTTATCAGTAAGTACAATAAATTGATTTAAAAAAATTATTGAATCCTTTTTACTGTTAATTTCCTTTATTTTATCATTTTGCATATTGTCCCCCTAAAATTTTTTCTAATATGAAATAAATAATTTTAATTGAAAATACAGTTTATATACAAATATTATAATATCATATTTATGTAATTTTTTACATAATATCAAATAATCCCTCTAATAATTCTTATAACAATTCTTTTATCATATGTCCCTTAGATATTTATATTGTTATTTTATTAGAGAAGTTTTTAAACTCCTCACTAATAAAAAGGAGGATATAACTAAAATGCAATAAATAACAGAAAATCAATGTAATAGGTATTTAGAATTAGTTGAATATAAAATTAAAAGAGAGTTAGCTAAGATATATAAGTTTGATAAACAAGATGCAGAAAGCTTCATCATTAGTTACGGTGTTTCTGATATCGTGAGATTTAACCGTGGAAATAAGGGTTACAACTTCGATAGCTATATGAATGAGAGTATCAATAAGGATTTCATTAGAAAAGAGTCTAAGAGAGTTGAAGTAATTAAATTTAGTTTAGATAAAGAGCTTTCTAATTATAAAGTTTTAAAGTATGAGGATAACTATACCATAAGCGATAACATTATAGATTTAGTTGATAATATACTAATGCTCATAGAGAATTCCGTTACATTGAAAGAGTTTAATTTAATAACTCAAATAGTAGAAGGTTTAGCCTACACAAAATATTCTATCTTTAATAAAAATACTATTAACATTAGACATTATCCAATGAAACTGGTATTAGTGAGAAAGTAATTAAAAGTATATTAAAGAAGTTAAAGGAACTATTAGAAAAGATAAAAAATTTTTATTTACTTTTATAAAATAGGCTTAAACCGCAACTTTTTTGACTTTAACTTGCGATTATATATATGAAATGTGAAGTTAATAAAACAACTTAATTTTTTATAAATAAAAAATAATTAATAACTCGAATGAAATGAGAGGTAATGTAAATACAAACTTAGTATTTAATAAGAAGACTTTAAATAAACTCTAAGATATTCGTTAAAACTCATATCTTAAATATTAAAATCTATTTGTAAAAATATAACCGTTCTTATTTAATTAATAAATGAATGACGGTAAATCAAAAAATATAAATAATAAAAGGTGGTAAGTTAAATGATGATATACGAAAAATCTAATAGAAAAAAAGAAGATGTAAAATCTATGAAGGAAATCTATTGAAAACATTATATAAAGACTATAATTACCCTCATATAAACTGTCAGTATAACTAAGACTTAGACCAATTTAGTGTTTACTGCTTCCTTGATAGAAATGATGATTATACATCTATTAAAATTAAGTTTGAATATGATGAAGCAATTGTAATGACTTGTGATGAAATGTAGAACTATTACTTAGGGACGGGGGATGTTTAAGTTTCCCCCTTTTATCCCTTATGGTATTAATAAATAGAAAATTTACGGATTTACATTTAAGCAAAGTCATAATTTTACCTATTTGAAAATTGACCTTACTCCATTCTAAATGAGTATTTCCAATGATTTTATAAGTATCACTATATGTCACAAAAGCCCCATTATATAAACAAATTTTATTATATTATTTCTTTTTAATCATTTTGTTTTCCATGTTTCTATTGTCTATAAATTCATTAGAGGACTAGTCTTTACACTCATTTCTATGATACTCTCGTCTTGTAAACCTTGAAGATACATTTTAGTTATATTTATATTTCCATGTCCAAGAAGTTTAGAAAGTGAATAGACATCTAATCCGTTCCTTAATTGTGCTTGTGCAAAATAATGCATTATTGTATGGGAGGAACATCTTATAGTTTTCCTAACTTTAGCCTGTTCTCCTGCACTTCTTACAACTCTTTCTATTGCTTCTATTGTTAACGGTAAACCAGTATTAGAAAGAAAATAATTATCGTGATTAACATTCTTATCTTTAAAATAAAAATCTTTAATTCTTTCGTATCTAATCATATCCTTTAGCTGTTGTCATATGTGGTCCTATATATAACATAAAAGTCTCCTTTTGTTTCACTATATATAGCTAGTGTCTTCAACTTCATAAATGTTATTCTTACTTTTTAGTTTACATGGTTTTTACAAAACTTAACTTCATTATTTAACTAAATCCAATTATAATTAATTTATCATC